>JBBSIT010000118.1:0-9042 GCA_038231995.1 Acetobacterales bacterium
ATGAGGCTCGCCGCGACCTGTTCGGCAGCTTCGCCTCCATGCTGCTCCTGATGCCGGTCGAGGCCGGCTTTGCGAAGGCGGCCGAGGTCGATGGCGACCTGATCGGCATGTGCGCCGCCTTCGCCCAACTCGAGGACGCCTACGACGTGGCGTGCCGGGCGGAGGACAGGGCACCGGACGGACCGGAGAAGGATGCCCTGCTGGACCAGCTCGACGTGCTCGGCGATGAGCAGCTTACGGTCTATAGCGCGCTCTGCGACACGCCGGCCCGGACTCCGGAAGGGCTGCGCGCGAAGGCGGAGGCCGTGCTCTGCTGGTTCCAGAAGGGGAGTGACGACACGCCCTGCAACCACGGGGATCAGCTCGCCTGGTCGCTCGTGCGCGATCTGCTGGGGAGGGCCTGAACCATGGCACAGTCCCTACGCATGCCGCTTATGGCTGGCAGCGCCCTCGCTGCTGCTCCAGCGGCTGCGGCCCCTGGTGGGGATGCCGAGCTGATCCGCCTGTGTGCCGAGTTCATGGCCTGTGATCGCCAGCAGCGCGCCGTCTATGACGGTCCGGCCGCTATCGAGGATGAGGACGAAGCCGGCGCGGCTACGGCGCCCATCTTCGCCCGCATGTACGAACTGCTGGACAGGATGGAGCAGCTCCGGGCCACGACGTCCGATGGTATCTCAGCGCGGGCTCAAAGCCTGGCGCAGCATTCCGGCGACTGGGCGTTCAGCTTCGACGCTCGGGGCACCATTACGGGCCGGCTGCTGGATTATCTGCTGCGAGATGCCGCCGCGCTGGGGAGGGCATAGCGATGGCACAGTCACGACGTGCCCTGTTCATGGCGAGCATCGCGCTCGCCGCCACCGGCCCGGCTATCGCCATCGCCGCGGAGGCGACGCCGCCCAACCCGGACGCCGAGCTGCTCGCCCTCTGCGCCGAGTTCCACCAGCACCACGCCGATGCTCACAGCCTTCCCGAGACGGGCGATTCTACGTGGGAGGATGCCCAAGACGCGCGCTGGGAAGTCTCCGACGAGATCGAGGACATGCGCCCCGCGACGGCCGAGGGCCACCGCGCCAAGGTGACGGTCGCGCTCGTGCTGCTGGAGGAGCAGCACGGGGATGATACCGATTCCGACATTCAGTTCACCCTGGCCACGCTCCGCGGTCTGCTGGGGAGGGCGCAGACATGACGCTCGCTCAAGGCGAGGATTCGGGTCTGGTGGCCCGCGTCCTCGCCGGCGACCGGCAGGCCATGCGCCTGCTGGAACTCCTCCAAAGCTTCAACCCAGCGGAGGCGGAAGCCTTCCTACGCTGCGGCGAACGGATTGCGGACGGCATGGCGGTGGAGGAGGCGGGGATGATCGGCTCGCGGCAGATGGAGCGTGTGCTGTCCGCGGCGCAGGCGGCCGGGGCCAAGGTGGTGCTGGTGGGCGACCCGGAGCAGTTGCAGGCCATCGAGGCAGGGGCGGCGTTCCGGGCCTTGGCCGAGCGGCACGGGGCGGCGGAGATCGGCGCGGTGCGGCGGCAGCGGAGCGAGTGGCAGCGGGAGGCGACGCGGGAGCTGGCGACGGGGCGCACGGGGGCTGCGCTGGGGCGCTACGAGGCGGCCGGGATGGTGCGGGGCCATGCCACCCAAGACGAGGCGCGGGCGGCGCTGGTGGCGGGGTGGGCGGCGGAGCGCCAGGCCGTGCCGGGGCAGAGCCAGGTGATGCTGGCCTACACGCGGGCGGACGTGGCGGCGTTGAACGGGCTGGCACGGGAGCAGGTGCGGGCGGCGGGCGGGCTGGGGGTTGACCAGGTGGTGCAGACCGAGCGCGGCGCGCGGGCGCTGGCGGCGGAGGACCGGCTGATGTTCCTGCGGAACGAGCGGGGGCTTGGGGCGGGTCCGGGCGGGCGCGGCGGGGTGGCGGTGAAGAACGGTACGCTGGGGACGGTGCTGGCGGTGGAAGCGGGGGGCGAGCGGCTGACGGTGCGGCTGGACGGGCCGGAGGGGAAGGACGCCCCGGTGGTGACGTTCTACGTCCGTGACTACGGCCACCTGGACCACGGGTATGCGGCGACGGTCCACAAGGCGCAGGGGGTGACGGTGGATCGGGCGCACGTCCTGGCGTCGGCGCACATGGACCGGCACGCGGCGTACGTGGCGCTGACGCGGCACCGGGATGGGGTGGCGCTGCACTGGTCGGCGGAGGCGCTGGGCGACCGGGTGGGGCTGGTGCGGACCTTGGCGCGGGAGCGGGCGAAGGACACCAGCTTGGACTATGGCGGGCTGGAGCGGGCCTACGCCGAGCGGCGGGGCCTGGACCCGTTGCGGCCGGAGAGCGCCATCGTGGTGCCGCGGCCAGGGCCGGAAGCGGCGCGGGGGCCGGAGCAGGCGCCGCCGGCAGCGCGGCCAGCAGCACAGCAAGCGGCACCCGCCGCGGCGGGGCCGGCACCCGGCGCCAGGCTGGCGCCGGACAGGGCGGAGGAGGTGGCGCAGGGCCGGGCGCAGTTCCGGGCGCGGTTCGAGGCGCACCGGCGGCAGCAGGCACAGCGCGCCGCTGATGAGGCAGCGGCGCGCGAGTTGGTGGGGCGGTGGGACCGGCTGCTGACGGCCTACAACGCCGCGCTGCCGGGGCTGGACAGGGACCCGGCGGCGTTCGCCCCCGCGCGAGAGGCGCTACTGGGGTTCGGGCAGGAGGTGCGCGGGCAGCCCGGGGCGGCGGTGGTGCTGCGGCAGCAGGGCGAGGCATACGGGATGGGGGAGCGCCCGAACCTTGCGCGGGTGCTGGCCGACGCGCGGCCGGAGCGTGTGGTGGGCGGGATCGCGGAGGTGGCCGAGGCCGGGATGCGCGTGCGGCTACAGGAGCGCGCGGCGCAGGAGGAGGTACGCCGGCAGGAGCTGGCAAACCGCCCTCGGCCGAGCCAGCGGCAAGGCCCCAGCATGGGGATGTAACCGGGGACGAGACGGGAGGGCAGGGCGGTGGACGGGACGGCGGAGCCGGCGGAGGGCCGGCTGTATGGGCTGATGGAGGTTGCCGAGCGGCAGCAGGCGGCGGTGCAGGCGGCCTTGGAGGGGCTTGCGACCGAGCGCGCGGCCTTGGCGCGGGAGCGGGCGGCGCTGGCGCGCGGGGTGCGGGACCTGCAGATCGGCACGCAGGCGGCGGTGCGGTCGGCGGTGGCGGACAGCCTGACCGGGGCGGCGACGGAGGGGGCGGCTGCGGTGCAGGCGGCGACGGGGCCGCTCTTGTCCCGGCTGGCCGGGGTGGCGGAGCAGGCCGGGCAGGCGGACGCGGCCTTGCGGGGCGTGGTGGCGTGGGCGAGCTGGCGGCTGCTGGGCTGGATGGCAGCGGCGGTAGCGCTGCTGGTGCTAGGCGGGAGGCTGGCGACGACGCTGGTGCTGTGGTGGGACACGGGGGCGATTGGCGCGGCGCGGGTGGAGAGGCGGCAGTTGCAGTTGGAGATAGCCGAGTTGCGGGCGAGCGGGGACGAGTGGGCCAAAACCGGGGCGCTGGCGAAGCTGGAGCGGTGCGGGCCGAAGGCGCGGCCGTGCGTGCGGGTGGACGAGAGGGCCGGGGTGTTCGGGACGGCGAGCGACTACCGGGTGCTGCTGGGGTACTAGGGAATGGTGAATGCTGGGGAAGGTAAGTTTATGGATGCCGAGAAGGAGTTGAGGCGGGCCAAGCACGACTGCCTTCGTTGGCTCAAGGGCTTCCACAACATCCAGAGGTCAGAGCTGTTCATGAAAAGGTTTGCCGAAAAGGCAAACTCTCCGGATCATCACACCAAAGAGGCTTTGTTCCAGGCCGCTATCGTGAGCTATGCCAAACCGTTCACCGAAACTGACACAGGGCAGGGGAAGGAAAAATTGTCTATAAAACCTCTCAAGGGTAACCCACCTTTTGAGGTTGATACGCACAAACACATAATGGAGTTGAGGCACAAGCTGATTGCACATGACGACTTTACGGCAATAGAGCCAAAGTACGCATGGATATCACTGATGGACAACTCAGACCCTCATGGGACTCTTGCCCCATTTCAAGCCTATCTCAGGAACAGTTGCATCTCTTATCCGCAAGACGAGGAAGACTTCGGTAGGATGCACGCTCACATACGAGCAGCCCGCGACGGGGCAATGAGGTACCTTGACCAGAGGGTAGTCGAAACTCGTGAGTTAATGTTAGCTCACCCCAAGGAGGCTCAATCAGTTTTCAAGGGGCGCCCAAATGCAGCGCTGGGAATCATAATAGGTGACGGCAGGACCACAGAGTTCAACATAGATATATCAGCGGTCGAGAAACATCCCGTGATAGAGGTGAGCACCCCTCACACACCTGCGTCCTTTGGTAGATACAGGCACACAACGGTGAATGTTCGGATTCTCTTCAACGGACCTTAAGGTGTGGAGCTTGGTGGCAGCTCTGTGAGCATAACGTCAGGCTGAGCGTTGGCAGTGCCCGTTTTCCCGTCCGGCAATCAAAGTGTCCGCTTTCCCGTCTGCCGTCCAGGGTTGGCGGACACTTTGGGGGTACCCGCCTGGGCTTCGTTTGACGGACACCACTAGGTTCGCCGCCGGTCAGGAATGCTACGGCGCCAAGTGGCGAACCTGCACAGCTTCGCGGTCACCAAGTCAGCCTATGGGTGTTCGAACGTCCGCGGGCCGACGCTCAGCACTGACGCGACCCCAGGGGCGACGCATGAAAATATATTGGCCGTCCAGTGCCTTATATTCGCGCTGGAGCCCGTTCTCCAGGTCGTAACTCTTTCAGCACTGCAGCCACATTTCGCATTAGCTGGTGAAAGGTGAAGGGGCTGGAGGCACCACCATCCGCTGGACGAGGATGGTTGCTGTATTCCGCACCGGCGTCCTAACCGGAGCCTCACCTGCGATGGAAAGATACATTGAAAACACACGATATTCAAGAGAGCGGACCCCCTACGCACCAACAAAGGATTTCATGCGTAGCCCCTGGACGCGACCCCCATACAATGCGTTGACACCGATCCAGAGTTCGTTAACCTGACGTGGCGTGCCGTGCTGTGTACGAAACAACGAGCGGCCGAGTGTGGGGGACCCTATGCCGTAAGCCGCTTTTGACGGAGGAAAGTCATGCGGCCAGTCACACGGTCAGCTCAGGTGCTTCCTGCGCTGTGTCTTGCCTTGGCGTTTGGGACGGGTCAAGCCGCTGCGGCGCCGATCTACTCCCTCACTGCCCTTCTTCCGGTCCCGGCCAGCGCGAACAACATCGAGGGCGGGAAGTTCACCTCCTACGACATCGGCGACTTCAACGGGACCACCCAGAACTACTACCTGGCTGACCGGTCGAACGCCTCGATCGACATCTACTCCGCCGCCACCAACTCCTTCGTGGGCCGGATCGGCGGCACCGGCAACCTGTTCGTCGGGGTCAACCCCGCGCCGCCGGCCCCGATCAACAACAGCATCTCCGGGCCGAACGGGGTAATCCCGGTGAGCCTGAACGGCCAGAGCCTGCTGTATGCCGGCGACGGGAACAGCACCCTGAAGGGGTTCAACCTCAGCAACGGCAACGCGCCGCTTCCGGGCACGCCGATCGTGACGGGGACCACCGCTGACAAGCGCGCGAACGAGGGCGCCTACAGCCCGCAGAACCAGCGTCTCCTGATCGCCAACAGCTCGGCCGCGATCCCTTACGTCAGCCTCATCGACCCGGCGACCAACGCGATCGTGGTAAAAACCTTTCTCGACGGGACTAATGGCGCCCCGAAGGCCACCGCCGGCCTTGAGTCCAGCACGTGGGACCCGACCACGAACCGGTTCTACCTTGCGATCCCCGAGATCAACGGCAGCGGCCCCGGCGCCGTCGTGGCCATTGATCCGCTGACCGGCGCAGTGACGAAGACGTTTGACCTGAGCACGTTCGGCTTTGCGAGTTGCGCGCCCACTGGCCTCGCCCACGGCTCCGGAAGCCAGATCCTGGTCGGGTGCGATGTCGGCCAGTCCATTGTGCTGGATGCGGCGGCCAACGGGGGGAACGGCGCGGTTACGTCCATCCCGCAAGTGACCGGCTCCGACGAGGTGCGGTTTGATCCCGTGAGGGATATCTACCTCCTGGCCGCGCGCAACAACCCGGGCGGGCCGGTCCTGGGCATCATCGACGGCGCGACCAACACGTTCTTGCAAGCCCTTCCCACGGTGCCCAACGGCCATTCGGTCGCAGCGGACCCGGTATCGGGCGAGGTGTTCGTGCCGTTTGGCGGCGTCGCGGGCAACACCGTTTGCCCGAGCGGGTGCATCGCCGTGTATAGCGCGTCCGCGACAAGCGTGCCCGAGCCGGCGACCCTGCCGCTGGTGCTTTCTGGTTTTCTAGGGCTGGTTGGCTTGGTTTGGCGCCAGCGCCCTTCGCTGGGGGCCTAGCGTTTCCTCCGTTGTCCGCATGGCAGGCCAGTTGCGTCCTGCTGGCGGGCAACGCTAGACTACCACCGCTGGGGATGGGGTCCCCCGTAACCGCCCTCCGCCGCAAGGCCCGGGGCTGATGACTCCTACCGTGCGGGTTCGCCCGCGGTAGGAGTTTGTCCAGCAGAAGACAGCACCCTGCCGCACCCCGCGCTTGGTATCGCGTTGTGGAGGCAAGGGCATGGATATTGAGTGGACACACGCTGGGCCAACGGTTCTGGCCGCTTTCCTGGCGTCGCTGGTGGAGTTTGTGGAGGCGCTGACCATTGTGCTTGCCGTGGGTGCCGTCCGCGGCTGGCGCGGCGCACTAGGTGGGACGGGGCTGGCACTCCTGGTGCTGCTGGCCCTTGTCGCGGTTCTTGGCCCGGCGCTCACCCGCATTCCCCTGGAGCTTGTGCAGCTCGGCGTCGGCACGCTGACCCTGATGTTCGGAATGCGCTGGCTTCGCAAGGCGATCCTCCGGTCGGCGGGTGTCATCCCGCTCCACGACGAGGAGGCGGCGTTCGCCAAAGAGACGGCATCCCTGCGCGGCCTGGGCGGCATTGGCCAAGGCTGGGACGGGGTTGCGGTACGGACGGCATTCAACATCACCATGATCGAGGGCATCGAGGTGGTGTTTATCGTGGTGGCGATGGGCGCGGCCGGCAGCGGGCTGCTGGTGCCCGCCAGTCTGGGCGCAGTTGCCGCCCTGCTGGTGGTGGTCGCCCTTGGCCTTGTATTGCACCGCCCGGTGGCGACAATCCCGGAGAACACGCTCAAGTTCGTCGTCGGCGTGCTCCTGTGTTCCTTCGGCACGTTCTGGATTGGAGAAGGCATGGGTCTGGCGTGGCCCGGCGAGGACTGGGCCATTCCAGCCTTGAACGCCGGCTTCCTGGCCGCGGCAGTCGCAGCCATCCCGATGTGCAAGGCACGCGCTGTTTCCACGCGCCTTTCAGCGTTCAGCCGGTAGGAGGCCGCAATTTCCTGGCTCAAAACGGTCTGGTCTGAGTTCGTCGGCCTGTTTGTGGACGACGGCAGCCTTGCCGTCGCCATCCTGGCGTGGCTCGCCGCGTGCTGGCTGGCGCTGCCCCGCCTGCCGCTGCCCTCGGCGTTGCCACCGATGATCCTGTTCACGGGGCTGGCCCTCGTCCTGGTCGAAAGCGCGCTGCGCCGGTCGCGCCAGGGATCGTAAGGGTGCAGCAGACGCTTTGGATCGCGCTCGGCGGCGCGCTGGGCAGCGTGTCCCGCTACTGAATTGCGGTCTGGACGCAGCCCGTCAGCCGGAACCTGCCCTGGGGCACCATCGGCATCAACGTCGCTGGCTCGTTCCTAATCGGCTTCTTCGGCACGCTGACCTTGGAAGGCGGGCGCCACCCGGCGCCGGAGTGGGCGCGGCTGTTCGTCATGGTCGGCGTCTGCGGCGGGTTCACCACCTTCTCGTCGTTCAGCTTGCAAACGCTTGATCTGATGCGCGGCGACGCCTGGAGCCGGGCGCTGGCCAATGTCGGCCTGTCCGTCCTGCTGTGCCTGGCTGCGGTCGGCGCCGGGCACGCCGCGGCGGCCCAGCTCAACGGCGATGCCCAGCAGGTGGCGGAAAACATCGTAGAGGAGGAAGCATCGTAGCAGGTCAGCATAGGACGGTTCTCCCGTGCCTGCGCCTGTCAACGCCATAGGCTGAATACCAAACGCGCCAGGAAAGGCGCACGAGAAGGGGGAAACGACCATGCAGGACAGGAACAACAACTGGCTGGACGGGACCACGCGGCGGGGGGCGCTGGGCACACTCGGCCTGCTGTTGTGGACTTTGCCCGGCCAAGCATCCGGCAGGAAGGTCCGGACAAGTACAGCCTGGTCGAGACGGTCGCAACCCGCTCCATGGCCCGGGTGATCGCGATGGACGTGGCGAGCGGCCGGCTATTTACCGTCACGGCCGCCTATTTCCAGCCGGCAGCCGGGCCGGATGGCAAGCTACCCCCGCCGGTGTTCCACAAGGACAGCTTCACGGTCATGAGCTACGTGCGGCCATAACGTCTGGTGGAGCACGGCGGACAAAGGGGATCGGGACGCAGCAGGGCCGGTGCCCGGGCCTTAACTGCCGCCGGGGTTCCGGGTCGTTTGGTCAAGGTCGCAGGAAACCACTAGAACAACCATCAAAGGGAGAGAACCATGTTGA
This sequence comes from Acetobacterales bacterium, assembly GCA_038231995.1. Lineage (GTDB taxonomy): Bacteria > Pseudomonadota > Alphaproteobacteria > Acetobacterales > Acetobacteraceae > JBBSIT01. Next base: position 8,567 of record JBBSIT010000118.1, read on the forward strand.
AGCGAACCACCGTAGTTGCATTGGCGCTCTTGTGCGCGGGAGCGGCGCAGCCCGTCCGCGCACAGGGCTGGCGCCTCGAATGCCTTGCCTCGGACGATGTGTGCCGCCGCGCGACCGCTTACGTGTTGACGAACGTCAAGCCGCTGTTCTCTGACGCGGCCCTCGTGGACGCGATCAACACCCAGAACGCCACCTTCGCCAAGATCACCAATATCCAGATCAACACGATGGACAACGGCTGGAGCGACCGGTCGGACAAGAAGCTTATCGAGTCCAGGATGCACAACCCCGTCTCCGACCTGCTGCGGCAGAAGAAGGATGCCGGCAAGGGCACTATCTTCGAGATTTTCGTGTTCGACAACCACGGGCTGAACGTCGCCCAGACCGACCTGACGCAGGACTTCAACCAGGGCGATGAGGCGAAGTACTGGAAGACATACGGCACGGCCAGCGACGCCATCTTCATCGACAAGGTG
>JBBSIT010000119.1:0-9040 GCA_038231995.1 Acetobacterales bacterium
CAAGCCGTGGCGCAAACTGCTCTCTAGCCGCCCAACCTTGACAGGGAGCGGCGGCGTGGCTACTTCCCGGCCCACATCCTATGCAGCCTCGCTCCCATAAGGTCGTCTCATGAAGATCCGCAACAGCCTCAAGTCGGCCAAGGTCCGCGACAAGAACTGCCGCGTCGTGCGCCGTCATGGCCGCGTCTACGTCATCAACAAGAAGAACCCACGGATGAAGGCGCGCCAGGGCTGAGCCGCCCGGACCCGTTCGAGACTTCCGCCGCCTGATCGCCCCGGGACCCGCGTCCCGGGGCGATTTGCGTCTTGTGCCCCTGCTGCAGCGGTTCCATCTTCGGATCATGCAACGCCGGAGACGGACGCCATGATCGCTCAGCCGGAGCCGAAAGCTGACGTGCTCGCCCGCCGCGGCGAGATCGTGGCCGGGCTGCAATCGCTGCTGCCGCCCACGGGCGTCATCTCCGAGGCATTGCGCCTCAAGCCCTACGAGACGGACGGCCTCTCGGCCTACACCCAGGTCCCGCTGGCGGTCGTGCTGCCCGAGACGACGGAGCAGGTCGCCGCCGTGCTCGGCTTCTGCCACCGCAACGGCGTGCGGGTGATCCCGCGCGGCGCCGGCACCAGCCTGGTGGGCGGCGCGTTGCCGATGGCAGACGCGGTCGTCGTCGGCCTGATGCGCATGAACCGCATCCTCGACATCAACTACCCCGATCGCCTGGCCCGCGTGCAGGCGGGCGTGACCAATATCGGCATCACGCAAGCGGTGCAGGAGCGCGGCTTCTTCTACGCGCCGGACCCGTCGAGCCAGCTCGCCTGCATGATCGGCGGCAACGTCAACATGAACTCCGGCGGCGCGCACTGCCTGAAATATGGCGTGACGGCCAACAACCTGCTCGGCCTGCGCATCGTCACCATCGAGGGCGAGGTCATCGACATCGGCGGCGACCATCTCGACGCGGCCGGCTACGACTGGCTCGGCCTGCTCACCGGCAGCGAGGGCATGCTGGCGATCGTGACGGAGGTGACGGTTCGCATCCTGCGCTCGCCCGAGGGCGCGCGGGCGATGCTGGCGGCGTTCGATAGCAACGAGGTGGCCGGGCAGGCGGTGGACGCCATCATCTCGTCTGGGATCATCCCCGTGGCGCTCGAGTTCATGGACAAGCCGGCGATCCATGCCTGCGAGGCCTACGCCCACGCCGGCTACCCGCTAGACGCGGAAGCGATGCTCATCATCGAGGTCGAGGGCAGCGTCGCCGAGCAGGATGACCTGCTGGGCCGCATCAAGGCGCTGTGCGAGCCGTTCCACCCGATCAGCCTGCGCGTGAGCCAGTCGGCCGAAGAGAGCATCGCGATCTGGAAGGGCCGCAAGGGCGCGTTCGGCGCGGTCGGGCGGATCAGTCCGGACTACCTCTGCATGGACGGCACCATCCCCACCGGGCAGCTTCCCTTCGTGCTGCGCCGCATCGGCGAGATGAGCGACCAGTACGGCCTCAAGGTCGCCAACATCTTCCATGCCGGCGACGGCAACCTGCACCCGCTCATCATGTTCGACGCCAACGACGCCGACAGCTTCCAGCGCGCGGAGCATTTCGGCGCCGACATCCTGCGGCTGTGCGTCGAGGTCGGCGGTTGCCTGACGGGCGAGCACGGCGTCGGCGTCGAGAAGCGCGACCTGATGCCGGTGCAGTTCAACGCGGCCGAGCTGGACCAGCAGCGCCGCATCAAGAGCGCCTTCGACCCGGCGTGGCTGCTGAACCCCAGCAAGGTGTTCCCGCTGGACAGTCTGCCCGTCGCTGCGGCATGAGCAGCGCCCTAGCACCGGCGGACGAGCCAGCCATCGCGCAGGCCGTCGCCGCCGCATACCTGACCGGCGAGCTGCTGCTTGTGCAAGGCGGAGGCACGAAGCGAGAAATGCTGCGCCCGGTGCAGGCGGCGCGCAGCCTGTCCACCCGCAACCTCTCCGGCATCACGCTCTATTCCCCCAATGAACTCATCATCTCCGCCCGCAGCGGCACGCCGCTCGCCGAGGTGGAGGCGCGGCTGGCGGAGGGCGGGCAGCAGATCATCGCCGAACCGCCTGATCTCACGGCATTGCTGGGGCAGGGCGCGCAGACCTTGGGCGGGGTCGTGGCCACCAACCTGTCCGGTCCGCGCCGGGTCGCGTGGGGCGCGATGCGCGACCACGTGATGGGCGTGCGCGCCGTGAACGGCGCCGGCGAGGTGATCCGCAGCGGCGGCCGGGTGCTGAAGAACGTCACCGGACTCGACCTGTGCAAGCTGCTGGCCGGCAGCCACGGCACGCTCGCGGTGCTGACGGAGATCACGCTCAAGGTGCTGCCGGCGCCGGAGAGCACGGGGACGCTAGTGCTGCCCGGCCTTGAGGCAGGTGCGGCCGTTGCGGCGCTGTCGGCGGCGCTTGGCTCGCCCTACACCGTGTCCGGCGCCGCCTGGCTCCCGCGAGAGGCCGCCGCTGCCGTGCCGGCACTGGCGGGCTTCGGCTCGTCCGTAGCGCTGGTACGCATAGAGGACTTCGCCCCGAGCGTGGAATACCGTCTCGGGCGCCTTCGGGAAGACCTCACGGCATGGGGCGCTGCAGTGGTGCTGGCCGATCCTGAGAGCCGGGCTGCCTGGCTCGCGGTGCGGGACGGCGTGCCGTTGCAGGCGCAGCCGGACGAGGCACTGTGGCGCATCTCGACCGCGCCCTCCCGCGGCCCCGCCGTCGCAGCGGCCCTGGCCGCCGCCGGCGCGCGCAGCTATCTCGACTGGGGGGGCGGCCTCGTCTGGGTCGCTGGCCCGGCGACCACCGCGACCCACGACACCGTCATGCGCGCGGTCGCCGGGGGCGGCACCTGGACCGTGCTGCGCGCCCCTGAACCGATGCGCGCCGCGGTCGCCGTCGTCCCGCCCGAGCCCGAGGCCCTCGCCCGCATCACCCGCCGGGTGAAGGCCGCGATGGATCCCAAGGGCATCCTCAACCCCGGCCGCATATACGCCGGACTCTAGATGGCCTGCACGCAGAGTGCGTGCAGGCCATCTAGGTCTCTGGTAAAGAACGCGCTTACTCACGCTGATCGACAAGAACCGCAAGCGGTTCCAGTCGGCGTGAAAGCGCTCTAGGCACCCATGCAGACCCATTTCACGCCCGATCAGCTTCGCGACCCGCAGACGGCCAGCAGCAACCAGGTCCTGCGCACCTGCGTGCATTGCGGCTTCTGCACCGCGACATGCCCCACCTTCGTGCTGCTCGGCGACGAGCTCGACAGCCCGCGCGGGCGCATCTACCTCATCAAGGACATGCTGGAGAGCGGCCGACCCGCGACCGAGGAGGTCGTGCGCCATGTGGACCGCTGCCTGTCGTGCCTCGCCTGCATGACGACGTGCCCGTCCGGCGTGAACTACATGCATCTTGTGGACCACGCCCGGCAGTATATCGAGCAGACCTACACCCGGCCGTGGCATGAGCGCTGGATGCGCAACGTGCTCACGGCAGTGCTGCCGAGGCCCGGCCTGTTCCGCGCCTCCCTGCTCGCGGCGCGGGTTGCCAAGCCGCTGCGCGCGCTGCTGCCGCGCCGGGGCAAGCTCGGCGCCCGGCTGCACGCCATGCTGGACCTGGCGCCGGGCCGCCTGCCGCCCACCGGGACCATGCAGTCGCCACAGGTGCACCGGGCCGTGGGCGAGCGCCGCGGCCGCGTGGCGCTGCTGGCGGGCTGCGCGCAGACCGTGCTGGCGCCCGAGATCAATGAGGCCACCATCCGCCTGCTAACCCGGCTCGGCGTCGAGGTCGTCATCGCCCGCGGCGCCGGCTGCTGCGGCGCGCTCACGCATCATATGGGCCGGCATGACCCGGCGATGGCCAGCGCCCGCGCCAATATTGCGGCCTGGACCCGCGAGGCGGACGGGGAGGGGCTCGACGCCATCATCATTAACACCTCCGGCTGCGGCACGACCGTGAAGGACTACGGCTTCATGTTCCGCACGGAACCAGAGCGTGAGCAGGCGGTGCGCGTTTCGGCGCTCGCCCTCGACGTCAGCGAGTTCCTGGCGCGCATCGACTACGCGCCGACGCGCGAGCCGCCGGGTCTGACCGTCGCCTACCACGCCGCGTGCAGCTTGCAGCACGGCCAGAAGGTGACAAACGAGCCGAAGGCGCTACTGCGCCGCGCCGGATTCACGGTGCGCGAGCCCGCGGAGGGTCACCTGTGCTGCGGCTCGGCCGGCACCTACAACCTGGTGCAGCCCGAGATCGCCGGGCAGTTGCGGGCGCGCAAGCTCGCCAACATCGAGCGGACGGCGCCCGACCTGATCGCTGCCGGCAATATCGGCTGCATGACGCAGCTCGCCGGGCCGCTGCCCATCTTCCACACCGTCCAGCTGCTCGACTGGATGGCGGGCGGCCCGGCGCCGGCCGGCCTGCCCGTCCGGGCCTCGGCTGAACCCGTGTTGGCGGAGTAGCGGCCGTGCGGTCCGCCTTGCTCGCTCTCGCGCTCCTGCTGCCCGGGATCGCGCTCGCGCAGGCGCCGGAGCGCCGGGCCGCGCTGGACCAGTTCATGGCGCTGCTGAAGGCGGCGCCGACGGAGGAGGCCGCGGCGGCGCTCGAAGGCCACATCCGCGCGCAATGGACCGAGCAGGCGTCCCCCGCGGTGCGGCTCCTGCTGGTCCGCGGCGCGCGCGAGCTGACCGAGGGCGCGCCGAAAGATGCGTTCGACAGCTTCGAGGCGGCGCTCGACCTGGAGCCCAACCTGGCCGAAGCCTGGCGCGGCCGGGCGCAGGCGCGCTACCGGCTGGGCGACACGGCGGGCGCTGTGCGCGACATCCAGGAGACGCTGAAGCGCGAGCCGCGGCATTTCCTGGCCCTGCAGGATTTATCGCGCATGTCGGAGGGGGCGAAGGACTGGCGGGGCGCGCTGGCGGCTTGGGAGCAGGTGCTTGAGCTGGACCCGAAGACGCCGAATGGGCAGACGCGGCTGCGGGATTTAAGGCGGCGGGCTATCGGTGAAGAGCTGTAGCCGATCAACTATTGGAGCGTCTCCAAACTATTTTTGCACCGCAGCGCTGATGATGCCATGTTCCTGGCCGTGAACGAGTGGCACTGGGGAACACGAGATGAGTAGCATCCGCGATCTGGTGATTTCTGGCAGTGCTGCTGCGATGATCCTGGCGGGGCTGGCGGCGCGGCCCGCGTCCGCCGCGACCGTTACCTTCGATCCGGCGGCAGCGGGCCTGGCCGGTACGGCGTTCTCGTTCGACGCGTTGCAGGGCGTCGAGGCCTCGCGCATCGACAACACGTTCGGCGCGGGCGGCAGCCTCACCTTCGTCGAGTGGGGATTTCTGCAAATCACGGGCATTGAGCTCGGCGGCGCCAGCTTCGTCCCGCCTGGATTGAATAGTGTCTACACGCTCTACTTCGATTTCACCGCCACGGGCGGTGCCCCTTCCATCGTGGCCCCGGGCACGCTGTCCAGCGCACGTCATACTCTGCTCGGCGTCAACGTTGCTTCGTCGTTCGGCTTCACCGCCAACGTGGCCTCGGTGAACAAAAACGGCAACGTGCCCGTGCCACTTCTGTCCGTTGACTTGATCAACGGCACGATAGGTTCGACGGTCGTCAACCCTGACCCGCTGGCGCTCGACCTCACCGCAACCTTGAACGGTTCGGTCAATCCGATCGCGCCCGGGTTCCTCGCCGGGCCTGTTCAGCCGCGTTTTTTGAGCCTAATCGCCGTGCATGCCTCACCCACCGTAACCGTCCTTAACGGAGGCGCTGTGTTCCTGGTCCGTGGCGGTCCGGATACGATCACCTTCTCTGTGCCGGAGCCTGCTAGCCTCGGGCTCGTCTCGATCGCGCTGGTGGGCTTAGCGTTCAGGCGTCGCAGTGAGAGCGGGCTCGAAGCCGGGAACGCGACCTAACGCTAAGCCGCATCCGATCTAGGCAATCGTTGCCAACAGCGATCACCGATCCGTCAGCCGCAGCTCGATGCGGCGATTGCGCGCATAGCTCGCCGGCCCCTCGCTGCCGTCGAGCGGCTGGAACTCCCCAAACCCAGTCGCCGCCAGGCGGTTCGCCGGCACGCCCTCCTCGACCAGCAGCTTCACCACGTTGATCGCGCGCTGCGCCGACAGCTCCCAGTTGGACGCGAACGCGCCGCGGCTGACGGGCTGGCGGTCCGCGTGCCCGTCCACCCGCAAGATCCAGTTGAGGTCCTTCGGGATGTCGGCGGCAATGGCCTTGAGCGTGGTGGCGAGCGCGCGGATCTGGTCCTGCCCGGCCGGTGTCATCTCCGCGCTGCCCACGGGGAACAGCACCTCGCTCTGGAACACGAAGCGGTCGCCGACGACCTGCACGCCGGGCCGGTTCTGCAGCACCTCGCGCAGCCGGCCGAAGAACTCGCTGCGGTAGCGCTGCAGCTCCTCCACCTTGCTGGCGAGCGCCACGTTGAGCCGGCTGCCGAGGTTGGCGATCTGCGCGTCCTTGTCGCGCCCGGTCTTCTCGGCGAGGTCGAGCGCGGTCGCGACCTGCTGCATCTGGATACGAAGCTGCTCGACCTGGCGGTTGAGCAGGGCGATCTGCGCGCGGGCGCTGTCGCTGAATTTCTGCTCGTCCGCGAGCTGCGCTGCGAGCGCCGCCCGGCGCTGCTCCTCCGTCGTCGCCCGCACGGCGGCGTCGCGCGACTGCCGCTCCAGCTCGTCGCGCAGCGCCGTGAGCTGCTGCACCTGCTCGGACAGCCGGGCCACGTCGGACAGGCGGGCCTCGATGGTCGCCTTGTCCGCGCGGACCGTGCGGTCCAGCTCGGCCGCGGCCGCCTGCAACTGAGCGAGCTGGCGCCGCGCGTCGGCCAGTTGCGCCGCGGTCGTGGCGGCCTCCTGCCCGGCGGCGTCGGTGCGGCCGGCGGCGTCGGCGAGGCGACCTTGCAGTTGCTCCATGCGCGCCGTCGCGGATTGCGCCTGGACCTCGGCGTCGGCAAGGCGGGCGGACAGGCGGTCGCGCTCGGTGCGGAGCGCGTCGCGGTCGGCGCTGAGCCGGCCCTGCTCGTCGCGCAGGCTCGCGAGGTCGCGGGCCAGGGTTTCCCGGGAGGTGTTGGCGGCGGCGAGGGCGCGGCTGGCCTGGGCTGTGGAGAGCTGCAGCTCTGCCGCCTGGCCGCGCTCCAGCGAGAGCATGTCGTTCAGCTCCGCGACCTGGCGGTTCAGCCGGTCCAGCGCCTGGTCGCGCCCGGTGAGCGCGACAGATAGGAAGGCCTGCCCCAGCACGAACACGAGGAGGACGAAGATGATGACCATGAGCAACGTGGCCAGCGCGTCCACGTAGCCGGGCCATGGGTTCAGCTCGTCGCTGGCGCCGCGGCGGCGGAGGCGGGCCATGCCGGACCTTCTATCCCGGCTGCCCCTCGGCCAGGGCGGCGATCGTCCTGGTGAGGATGCGGATGTCGTTGCGCAGCTCGGACGTGCTCTGGGCCCGGCCCTGCTCGCTCTCGGTCAGCAGGCGCTGCAGGGTATGCTCGATGGTGCGGAGATGCCCTCTAGACGCCTCGGACGTCTCGTCGCCGCGCTTCTCCCCCAGGCGCTGCAGCGCCGGCGCGAGCTGCGCCTGGGTCTCGGCGATGCGCAGCATGAGCTGCTGGTTCGCCCGCATGGTGTCGGACAGGGTGCCGATCCGCTCCGTCAGCGCCATGACGGCCTGGTTGGCCTGCACGCGCCCGTCCTCGCCGCGGACCAGGATGCGCTGCAGGTTCTCCATGTTCTCCGCCGTCTGCTCCAGCAGCGCCTGGACATAGACCGGGACCGACCCGCCGCCGTCGCCCTCGCCGCCCAGTACGCCGGAGGAGAGCCGGGTGATGCCGGCCAGCCATTCCTCGAGCTCGTTGAAGAACCGGGTCTGCGCCTGCCCGGCTGTCAGGTCGAGGAAACCGAGCACCAGCGCGCTGGCCAGGCCGAACATCGACGACGAGAACGCCGTGCCCATGCCGCGGAGCGGGCGGGCCAGGCCGGACTTCAACTGCTCGAACAGCGCGTTGAGGTCGCCCGAGCCGACCGACATGCCGCCGATCACGTCCGACACCGCGCCGACCGTCAGCAGCAGGCCCCAGAACGTGCCGAGCAGGCCGAGGAAGATCAGCAGCCCCGTCATGTAGCGCGACAGCTCGCGGCTCTCGTCGAGCCGGCTCGCCAGCCCATCGAGCAGGCTGCGCATGGCGAGGGCGGACAGGGTGAAGCGGTCCTGGCCGTCGCGGCTCTTGGCCTGGCGCGCCGCCAGCATGCTGGCCATCGGCGCCAGCAGCCGGGCGGGGGCAGCGCGGCCAGTTTGGTGCGCGATTGCTGGAATGTCGTGAGCCAGTGCACCTCGGGCGTCAGCCGCGTGACTTGCAGGAGAGTCCAGGCGATGCCGATCAGCAGCACGATCAGGATGAGGCAGTTCAGCACCGGGTTGCTGGAGAACGCGGTGATCAGCGCCTCCGACAGAACGATCGCCACGACCAGGACGGCCGCGAGGAAGGCGAGCATGCGGACGAGGTAGACGGTGGGCCGGGTCATCGCTTCTCAGCCCGCGCCGGCGGGGCCGCGCGCACGACATCGACCCGGTCCGCAGGCCCGTCCGGCACGGCGGCGCCGAGGGCGCGCACGTAGATGCGGGTGGAGGCGATCCCCTCCGAGATCAGCACGGCGCGGGCCGCGAGCGCGCGGGCGAGCGAGAGCCGCCGGGGCGTCGAGGGGTCCTCCGGGCCGCCGGCGGCGTAGGCGTGCACGTTGATGGCGGACTGGTCGTCCTTGACCGCGCGGGCGAAGCTGCGGAGCGCTGCCTCGGTCGCCGGGTTGAGGTCGGAGCGTTCCGGCCCGAAGGTGACGCGTGTGCCACCCATGACCTGCGACGCCTCGCCCGGCGCATCCGCCGCCATGGGCACGGGCGGGGGCGGGGCAGGGCGCGCCGTCGGGACGACGACGGGCGGCGGTATGCTGGCCGAGGGCGGCGGGTTCGGCGGCACGGGGGGAGGCGGCGGCCGGCTCGGCGGAGATGCCGGGCGGGGGGCAGCGCGCGACCCGGGCTGAG
>JBBSIT010000120.1:0-8956 GCA_038231995.1 Acetobacterales bacterium
AAAATACGTGAAACCGCCGGACACGAGCGCGGTGTGGGCGCCGTGCGCCCGCATGGTGGCGACCAGTTCTCGCGCACCGGATGTGAGCCGCGTACGCTCCCAGGTGGCGTGCAGCGCCGCCAGGTCGAGTCCGCGCAGCAGGCAGACCCGCTCGCGCAGCGCCGCCGCGAAGTCGATCTCGCCGTTCATGCTGCGCCGCGTGATGGCCGCCACCCGATCGTGCAGCCCGGCGTAGCCGGCCAGCTCGTCGAGCGTCTCGCTGGTGACGATCGTGCTGTCCATGTCGGCGATCAGCAGGCGCTTGCGGCGGTCCTCCGCGTATGTGACGACGGCGTCGATTGGGGCGCCGTCCAACGCAGCGTGGACCGCGGCCGGGTCGGGCGGCGCCGGGCAGGGCAGGTCCGCCGCCTCGCCGGGCGACAGGATGATGGGCGCATCGGCGCGGGCGGCGTCGCGGACGCGGGCCAGGGTGGCGTCGGTCAGCGTCGTCGCCTCGCGCGCGGCGACCAGGGTGAGGATGGTGTTCATGCGGACGGGATGGCAGGACGCGGGGCGTGGGGCAAGCTGAGCCGGGCGCGTTGCCAGAAGCGCTGATCGTCGCCGGGCCGACCTGCAGCGGCAAGTCGGCGCTGGCGAGCGAGCTGGCTGAGCGACTGGACGGCGTGGTGATCAACGCGGACTCCATGCAGGTTTATCGGGAGCTGCGGATCGTGACGGCGCGGCCCATGCCGGAGGAGGAGGCGCGGGCGCCGCACGCGCTCTATGGCGTGCGGCCGGCAGCGGAGCCGGGCAACGCGGCCTGGTGGCGCGCGGCGGCGCTGGATGCGATGGCGGAGGCGCGCCGGGCTGGGCGGCTGCCGATCCTATGCGGCGGCACGGGACTTTACCTTGCGGCACTGACGCAGGGGATCGCCGACATTCCCGAACCCGGCGCGGCTGCGCGTGACGAGGCACGGATGCTGTTGGAGCGGGACGGCCCGGCGGCGCTGCATGCGAGATTGCTGGCAGCAGACCCGGCCACCGCGGCGCGGCTGCGTCCTTCGGATGGGCAGCGCCTCGCCCGGGCCTGGGAGGTCTGGCGCGGCACCGGCCGCGGCCTCGCGGCGTGGCAGGCGGACGGCGCGGCGGCAGCAGCCCCCTGGAGCTTCCGAATGCTCCTGCTGGACCCGCAGAGGGACTGCTTGCGGGTGGCCATCGCCGGCCGGTTCGCCGCCATGCTGCGGGACGGCGCGCTCGATGAAGTGCGGGCGTTGCTGTCCCTGCAGCTCGACCCGGCGTTGCCCGCCATGCGCGCGCACGGCGTCTCGGAGCTGGCCGCGCATCTCAGGGGCGAGCTGACCCTGGTGGAGGCGGCGCGCCGGGCGGAGCTGGCGACCGGGCAGTACACCAAGCGACAGGCGACCTGGTTCCGGCGTCAGCGCATAGCGGACCCGTGCCGGACGCATACGATCCATGCGCGATTCGAGGGCTGGGCGCAACTTTCGGAAACTGATGAGGCTCAAATAAGCAGTTTCATTCACGACATGGGTTGACGCTGCGGTGCAACAGACCGTATCTGCGTTGCGCATGGGAGAGCCATCATGACGGTCAGCCAACAGCAATCCGGTGCGGACGTGCTCCTGCGGGCGCTCAAGGAGCAAGGCGTCGAGGTCATCTTCGGCTATCCCGGCGGCGCCGTGCTGCCGATCTACGACGCGCTGTTCCAGCAGAACGCGATCCGGCACGTGCTGGTGCGGCACGAGCAGGCGGCGGTGCATGCCGCGGAGGGCTACGCGCGCAGCACGGGCCGGGTCGGCTGCGTGCTGGTGACGAGCGGGCCGGGCGCGACCAACGCCGTGACCGGCCTGGTCGATGCGCTGATGGACAGCATCCCGCTCGTCTGCCTCACCGGGCAGGTGCCGACGCACCTGATCGGCAACGACGCCTTCCAGGAGGCCGACACCACGGGCATCACCCGCCCGGCGACCAAGCACAACTACCTGGTGAAGCGCTCCGAGGACCTGGCCCGCGTGGTGCACGAGGCGTTCTACGTCGCGCGCAGCGGCCGGCCCGGCCCCGTTGTGATCGATCTGCCCAAGGACATCCTGATCGCGCGCGCGCCGTACGAGGCGGCTGCCACCACGCCGCACCGCAGCTACCGGCCGCTGACCGCGCCCGACCCGGCGCGCATCGCCGAGGCCGTGCGGATGCTGAAGGGGGCCAAGCGGCCGATCGTCTATTCCGGCGGCGGCGTGATCAACGCGGGCGATGCGGCCAGCGAGGCGCTGCGCGCGTTCGTGCGCATGACGGGGATGCCGTGCACCAGCACCCTGATGGGGCTGGGCGCCTATCCGTCCAATGACCCGCAGTTCATGGGCATGCTCGGCATGCACGGCACGTACGAGGCCAACATGGCCATGCACGGCTGCGACGTGATGTTCAATATCGGCGCGCGGTTCGATGATCGGGTGACGGGGCGGATCAACGCGTTCAGCCCGGGCAGCCGCAAGATCCACGCCGACATCGACCCGTCCAGCATCAACAAGAACGTGATGGTGGACGTGGCGGTGGTGGGCGACGCCGGGCAGGTGCTGCAGGCGATGATCGAGGTGTGGCAAGCCGATGGCGGGCGGCAGGACCGCGAGGCGCTGGCGGGCTGGTGGCGGCAGATCGACGCGTGGCGGGCGGTGGACAGCCTGAAGTTCATGCAGGACCCGGCGCCGGGCAGCACGATCAAGCCGCAGCACGCGGTGAAGCGGCTGTACGAGATCACGCGCGAGTGCGGGCGGGAGACGTTCATCACGACGGAGGTGGGCCAGCACCAGATGTGGGCGGCGCAGCACTTCCGCTTCGACCAGCCGAACCGCTGGATGACCTCGGGCGGGCTGGGCACGATGGGCTACGGGCTGCCGGCGGCCATGGGCGTGCAGATCGCCCATCCGGACGCGCTGGTGATCGACATCGCCGGCGAGGCCAGCATCCTGATGAACATCCAGGAGATGAGCACGCTCGCGCAGTACCGGCTGCCTGTGAAAGTATTCATCCTGAATAATCAATACATGGGCATGGTGCGGCAGTGGCAGGAGCTGCTGCATGGCGGACGCTACTCCGAGAGCTACTCCGAGGCGCTGCCGGACTTCGTCAAGCTGGCGGAGGCGTTCCAGGGCGTCGGGCTGCGCGCCACGGGGGTGGACGACCTCGACCGTGTCATCCGCGAGATGATCGCGACCGACCGGCCGGTGATCGCCGACATCTGCGTGGACCAGAAGGAGAATTGCTTCCCGATGATCCCGAGCGGCGCGGCGCACAACGAGATGATCCTCGGCCCCGAGCACCAGCACCGCACCGCTGGCGTGACCGACGAGGGGATGATGCTCGTCTGATGGAGCCGCTTCAACGTACCGCAACCATCTCGGTCCTGGTGGAGAACGAGGCCGGCGTGCTCGCGCGCGTGATCGGCCTGTTCTCCGGCCGCGGCTACAACATCGACAGCCTGACGGTGGCGCCGGTGGATGACGGGGGCCACCGCAGCCGGATCAATGTGGTGACGACCGGCACCGAGATGGTGATCGAGCAGATCAAGGCGCAGCTCGACCGGCTCGTCCCCGTGCACCGGGTCGCGGACCTATCGCGCGAAGGGGCGCACATCGCGCGCGAGCTGGCCATGATCAAGGTGGTCGGCGGCGGCACGGACCGGGCGGAGGCGCTGCGCATCGCGGAGGCGTTCCGCGCCCGGGTGATCGACGCGACGACCGAGAGCTTCGTGTTCGAGCTGACCGGCAGCACCGAGAAGCTCGACGCGTTCCTGGAGCTGATGCGGCCGATCGGATTGTCCGAAGTGAGCCGCACCGGCGTCGCCGCCATCGCGCGCGGCACGCGTACGCTCTAGAAGCACTCAGCCAACCACATACGGAGAGAGACGCCCATGCGCGTGTACTACGACCGCGACGCCGACGTGAACCTGATCAAGGGCAAGAAGGTGGCGGTCATCGGCTATGGCAGCCAGGGCGTCGCCCACGTCAACAACCTCAAGGACAGCGGCGTGCCGGAACTCGCGGTGGGCCTGCGCCCGGGGTCGGCCGGCATCGCCAAGGCCGAGGCGGCCGGGCTGCGCGTGGTGGACCCAGCGAAGGCGGCCAAGTGGGCCGACGTCGTGATGGTGCTGACGCCGGACGAGGGGCAGGGCGACCTGTATCGCGAGAAGCTCGGCCCGAACATGAAGCCCGGCGCGGCGCTCGCCTTCGCGCACGGGCTGAACGTGCACTTCAACCTGCTCGACCCGCGGCCGGATATCGACGTGTTCATGATCGCGCCGAAGGGGCCGGGCCACACCGTGCGCTCGGAATACCAGCGCGGCGGCGGCGTGCCGTGCCTCGTGGCGGTGGCGCAGAACCCGAGCGGCAACGCGCTCGAGATCGCGCTGAGCTACGCGAGCGCGATCGGCGGCGGCCGGGCCGGCATCATCGAGACGACGTTCAAGGAGGAGTGCGAGACCGACCTGTTCGGCGAGCAGGTCGTGCTGTGCGGCGGCCTCGTGGAACTCATCAAGGCCGGCTACGAGACCCTGGTGGACGCCGGCTACGCCCCCGAGATGGCGTATTTCGAGTGCCTGCACGAGGTGAAGCTGATCGTGGACCTGATCTACGAGGGCGGCATCGCCAACATGAACTACTCGATCAGCAACACCGCGGAGTATGGCGAGTACGTCACCGGGCCGCGCATCGTCAACGACGCGACCAAGGCGGAGATGAAGCGGGTGCTGGAGGACATCCAGTCCGGCCGGTTCGCGCGCGACTGGATGCTGGAGAACCGCACCAACCAGGCCAGCTTCAAGGCGACCCGGCGCCGCCTGGCGGAGCACCCGATCGAGCAGGTCGGCGAGCGCCTGCGCGCCATGATGCCCTGGATCGCGCAGAACCGGCTGGTGGACCGCGCGAAGAACTAGACCCTGTATGGGCCGTTGAGTGTGGCATCATCGTTCCCGAGGTGCTGCCATGCTCAACCCGTTCCGCCCCCTCGCCGCATTGGCGCTGCTCGGCACGCTCGCCGGATGCGTCGGGGTGGCGCCGCCCGTCGTGATCGAGCCGGTCCCTCTCGCCGGGCCGCCGGTGCCGATCATGGAGTCGCTCACGCCGCCGCCCGTGCCGCTCGCCGCCTACGGGTCGAGCTGCATCGCGGGATTCTATCAATGCCAGCTCCGCGTCTCCAGCCTGGTCGGCTCGGAGTGCGCCTGCCCCGGCATCGGCGCGCCGTCATACGGCGTGGTGCGCTGATCCAACGCTTGCGGCGGGCAGCGTCGCCCGTTACGCTCCGCGCGTGTTCAGTGCCGCCCCCATTCTCTGGTCCCTGCTGGGCTGCTTCGCGCGGGTCATGGCGCGCCTGACCGCCTTCGGGCTCCTCCTTCGACTTATCCGCCCCTGAGCGCTGCGCCGGGCTGATCCGTGCCGGCATCGCTCAGGGGTTGATCCTGAGCCCTGATCCGCACATCACCCGAGGACCATACCATGGCCATCAACCATCCCAGTTTCGGCGAACTGCCGGACGACCGCGTCATCATCTTCGACACCACCCTGCGCGACGGCGAGCAGTCGCCGGGCTTCTCGATGAACCTCGACGAGAAGCTCCGCATGGCGGAGGCGCTGGCCGAACTCGGCGTGGACGTGATGGAGGCCGGGTTCCCCATCGCCTCGCCCGGCGACTTCGAGAGCGTGCGGGCCATTGCCGAGCGCATCCGCGGCCCGGTGATCTGTGGCCTGGCGCGCACCGGGCAGGCTGACATCCTGCGCGCCGCCGAGGCGCTGCGGCCGGCCGAGCGCAAGCGCATCCACATCTTCCTCAGCACCAGCGCGCTGCACATGAAGTACAAGCTGCGCATGGAGCCGGATGCGGTGCTGGAGCTGACCACCGCCTCCGTCACGCTGGCCCGGCAATATGCGGATGACGTCGAGTGGTCCGCCGAGGACGGCAGCCGGACCGAGCCGGACTTCCTATGCCGCTGCGTCGAGGCGGCGATCGCGGCGGGCGCCACCACCATCAACGTCCCCGATACCGTCGGCTACGCGGTGCCGGAGGACATGACGCGCATCTTTACCATGCTGCGCGAGCGGGTGCCCGGCGCGGACGGGGTGATCCTGTCCACGCACAACCACAACGACCTCGGCCTCGCCGTCGCCAACACGCTGGCGGCCCTGCGCGCGGGGGTGCGGCAGATCGAGTGCACCATCAACGGCATCGGCGAGCGGGCCGGCAACGCGGCGCTGGAGGAGATCGTCATGGCGATCCGCACCCGGCCGGACGCGGCGCCATATCGCAGCGCGATCGAGACGCCGCAGATCCTCAAGGTCTCGCGCCTGCTGTCGGCGATCACCGGGTTCGACGTGCAGCCGAACAAGGCGATCGTCGGCCGCAACGCCTTCGCGCATGAGAGCGGCATCCATCAGGACGGCGTGCTGAAGAACGCAGCGACCTACGAGATCATGACGCCGGAGTCGGTCGGCTGGACCAAGTCCAACCTGGTGATGGGCAAGCACAGCGGCCGGGCGGCGTTCCGCGACAAGCTGCGCTCGATGGGTTACGGCGAGCTGGGCGACAACCAGCTCAACGACGCGTTCCGGCGCTTCAAGGACCTCGCCGACCGCAAGAAGACGGTCTACGACGAGGACATCATGGCGCTGGTGGACGACGAGGTGCTGCGCGGCCATGACCGCATCCGCTTCGTCTCGCTCGACGTGCGGGCCGGGTCACGCGGGCCGCAGCGCGCGGAGCTGGAGCTTGAGATCGACGGCGAGGTGCATAGCGCGGAGGCGACCGGCGACGGCCCGGTGGACGCGACCTTCAACGCCATCCGCATGCTGTTCCCGCATGAGGCGCGGCTGGTGCTGTTCTCCGTCGGCGCCGTGACGGAGGGCACGGACGCGCAGGCCAAGACGACGGTCCGGCTCGAGGAGGCCGGCAAGATGGTGGACGGGCAAGGCGCGGACACCGACACGATCGTAGCCTCAGCCCGCGCCTACGTGCACGCGCTGAACAAGCTGCTGGTCAAGCGCGTCCGCACGGAACCGGCGGCGCTCTCGGCGTAGCTCCAAGCATAGCGCCGGGGGAGGCGCGCCTCCCCCGGGCTTCCCGCCTCAGTAGCCGTAGCCGCGCGGCGCGTATTGCGGCTGATAGACCGGCTGCTGCTGATAGACCGGCTGTTGCTGATACACGGGCTGCTGTTGGTAATAGCCCTGGGCCGGCGCCTGGGGCGTCGTCGCTGCGCCGCCGACCGCGCCGAGGCCGCCGCCAAGCAGGGCGCCAACCGCGGCGCCGCGCCCGCCGCCGGCGATCGCGCCGACCGCGGCGCCGGTGCCGGCCCCGAGCAGGCCGCCGCCGACCGCGCGCTGGCCGGGGTCCTAGGGATTGCTGCATCCGGCAAGGCCCAGACCGGCCATGACCACGATGCACAATGAAGACTTGCTACGCATGCTTCTCTCCAGGTCCTGTTGGTGTCTCAGTAGCGCCGCGGCGCCGTGACGGCGCCGCCGACTGCGCCCACGCCGCCGCCGATCAGGGCGCCCGTGCCGGCGTTGCCGCCCGTCAATCCGCCGACGGCAGCACCGGTTCCGGCGCCGAGCAGCCCGCCCGTGACCGCACGGGTGCCCGGCGTCTCGCCGCACGCGGAGAGGCCGACCGCCACGCCCGAGGCCAGCACGAGCGCGGTAACAATCTTGATCATCTCAAGCTCCTGTCATGTGTTGCAGGCTTCTCCCAAGCGCAGGCTAGTCCGGGAGGGTTAACATCTTCCCCGCCGTATAACGCGCCAGGCGCGGGTTGGTGGCATCGCCAGGGCGCCGCCGGGTGCGAAATGACAGTTATGCGTGCAACGATGCCAAGGTGATGGCGGGACCATGGCGGGGTTGTGTCTCACAGCGACGTGAGCCTCGGGCCTTGCCCGGCGGGTGCGCGAGGTCTAATCCCCTGCCTCCCCCGCACGCTGCCATTGAAAGTCGCTGAATGTTCGGACGTCTATTGGGTATGATGTCGGCCGACATGGCGATCGACCTCGGCACCGCGAACACCCTAGTCTACGTCAAGGGACGCGGCATCGTGCTCGCCGAGCCGAGCGTGGTGGCCATCGCGGACGTGCGCGGCAAGAAGCAGGTGCTGGCGGTCGGCGAGGAGGCCAAGATGATGCTCGGCCGCACGCCGGGGAACATCTCCGCCATCCGCCCGCTGCGCGACGGCGTGATCGCCGACTTCGAGGTCGCGGAGGAGATGATCAAGCACTTCATCCGCAAGGTGCACAACCGGCGCGGCTTCGCGAGCCCGCTCATCATCGTCTGCGTCCCGTCCGGCTCGACCGCCGTGGAGCGGCGCGCCATCCAGGAGAGCGCCGAGAGCGCCGGGGCGCGCAAGGTGCTGTTGATCGAGGAGCCGATGGCGGCGGCGATCGGCGCCGGGCTGCCGGTGACGGAGCCGTCCGGCAGCATGATCGTGGACGTCGGCGGCGGCACGACCGAGGTGGCGGTGATCTCGCTCGGGGGCATCGTCTACGCCAAGAGCGTCCGGGTCGGCGGTGACAAGATGGACGAGGCGATCATCAGCTACATCCGCCGCAACTATAACCTGCTGATCGGCGAGAGCTCGGCCGAGCGGATCAAGATGGACATCGGCGCCGCCATGCCGTCCCCGGAGTGGGACGATGGGCCGTGGCGGGAGGTGAAGGGGCGCGACCTGATGAACGGCGTGCCGCGCGAGATCCTGGTCGACCAGCGGCAGATCTCCGAGAGCCTGTCCGAGCCGGTGACGGCGATCGTGGAAGCGGTCAAGGTGGCGCTCGAGAACACGCCGCCGGAACTCGCCGCCGACATCGTGGACAAGGGAATTGTGCTGACGGGCGGGGGGGCGCTGCTGTACCGTCTGGATCAGGTGCTGCGCGACGCAACGGGACTACCGGTGGTTGTAGCGGAGAACCCGCTGAGCTGTGTCGCGCTAGGTA
>JBBSIT010000121.1:0-8926 GCA_038231995.1 Acetobacterales bacterium
AGGCCCTGCTTGATCTCGCGATACACGAAGCCGAGCATGTTGAGCGGCTGATAGAGCTGCATCAGGTACGTGTTGACCAGCACGAACTGCCCGACCGTCATCGTGCCGGACGTCACGCCGTCCGCCGCCATCAACATGACCAAGGCCAGCCCGGCGGCGATGATCGCGGCCTGGCCGAGGTTGAGCATGTTGAGCGTGACTTGGCTTTTCACCGCGGCGCGCTCGTAGCACTCGCGCGCCTGGTCGAAGCGACGCGCCTCGTGCGCCTCGTTGCCGAAATACTTCACCGTCTCGAAGTTGAGCAGGCTGTCGACCGCCTTGGTCTGCGCGTCGGAGTCCATCTCGTTCATGGTCCGGCGGAACCGCACCCGCCAGTTCGTGAAGGTGAAGGTGAACCCGATATAGAGCGCCACCGCGAGCAAGGTGACGGACGCGAAGCGCCAGTCGAACAGCCGCCAGACGATGACGGTGACGAGCGTGACCTCGAGCAGGGTCGGCAGGATGTTGAACACCGCCAGCCGCAACACGCTCTCGATCCCCACGGGCCCGCGCTCGATCGAGCGCGACAGGCCGCCGGTCTGGCGGTCCAGGTGGAAGCGCAGCGAGAGGCGGTGCAGGTGCTCGAACGTCCTGAGCGCGACCTTGCGCACCGTGCGTTGCTGCACTGCCGCGAACACCGCGTCCCGCAGCTCGCCGAAGCCAGACGACGCGACTCGCAGCAGCCCGTACGCGACGATCAGGCTGAGGGGGATCGTGAGCGGATGGTCCTTGGCCACCAGCGCATCGACGGCCTGGCTGTAGACGTACGGCACATAGACCGTCGCGACCTTGGCCAGCACCAGGAACAGCACGGCGAGCACCACCCGCACATGCGCGCCCATGTCGCCGCGCGGCCGCAGGTAGGGCAGCAGCGAACGCACGGTCTGCCAGCCGGGTCTCGGCTCGCCCGGGGCGGCCGTCACGGCCGCTGAAGTGTGTCTCATCCCTGCTACTTGGCCCTTCGGATGCCGCCTGAAAAGGATAGAGTAGGTGGCCGGCGCTGGTGCCGCTTATAGTGGCCCGATGCCAGACCCGCTGTACGATGACCTGTTCCGCCACATCGCGGCGTGCCGCAACGCCGTGCTGCCCGGCGGACGCGCGCTGTTCCTGCTCGGACCGCACCGGGTCGGCTGGCTGCAGCGGGACCTCGCCGCCCGCGTGATGGCCGGAGGCGCTCGCCGGGTCGACGATGCGATCGTGCTCGACGACGCGGCGATGCTGGAGCCGCTCGCGCGCCGCCTGGCCGACGACGGCGCCTTCGGCTGGCGCGGCGAGGCGTTCGACGTCCGGACCTCGCCGGACGGACCGGCCCTGGCGCGTCTGGACCGCGGCGCCCTCCCCGCCTTCGGCGTGCTGTCGCTCGGTGTTCACCTCAACGGCATTGTACAGCGCGCAGACGGGCCTTGGCTGTGGGTCGGGCGGCGCGCCAAGAACAAGCACATGGACCCGGGTAAGCTGGACCAGCTCGTCGCGGGCGGGGTGCCGGCCGGCTACACACTGGACGAGACCTTGCGCAAGGAGGCCGACGAGGAAGCAGCCCTGCCGGCGGCGCTAGTGCAGCAAGCTCGGCCCGGGACCGCGATCTCGTATGCCATGCTGCGGCCGGAAGGGCTGCGGCGCGACTGGCTTCGATGCTACGACCTGGACCTGCCGGAGAGCTTCATGCCCCGCCCGGTGGACGGCGAGTTCGAGGCATTCGAGCTGTGGCCCCTGCCCGCCGTGCTCGACCGCGTGCGGCGCACCGACGACTTCAAGTTCAACGTGAACCTGGTGCTGATCGACCTGTTCCTGCGCGAGCGCCTGATCGACCCGGGGAGCACCACCGGGCAACGCCTGCGCGCTGCGCTGGACGCGACCGCATATTAAGCGTCCGGAGGTGCGGCTGCGATCGGGACTTCGCGCGGCTCGGAGCTGGGCTGCTCGCCCAGGCCGGAGGGCTGCTCCTCGCTCTCGTCCTGCTCGGACGAGGACTGGTCGCCGGGCCGCCGGTGCTGGCCATTAGGCCCAGGAGTCTGTCCGGGCGGCTGTCCCGCTGCTTGGTTCATCGCGTTCAGGATGCGGAAGTAGTGCTCGGCGTGCTGGAAGTAGCTCTCCGCCGTCACGCGGTCTCCGCCGCTCGTCGCGTCGCGGCCGAGCTGCAGGTACTTCTCGAACAACTGCTGCGCCGTCCCGCGCACGCGCAGGTCCGGGCCGTTGCTGTCGAAAACATGGTTGCGGTTCAGCGGCGTGTTGCCGCTGTGGTGGCGCATCCCGCCTCCGCTTCCCCCTCCGCCGCTTCCGCCCCCGCTGCCGCGGTGGTTGCGTCCTCGCATGCGCTTGATATTCATTGAGTCACAGCACTTTCCTGTTCACAGCCCCGCTGGCGCACGGGCAAGCCCGGCAGCACTCAAGTCGCGGAAGCCTTGCTATCGATTGTGCCTCAGCGCGAAGGACCATTCTGTCCCAAGCCTCCGAGACGCGTGAGCACCAGGCCATCGGCCGGCGCCCTCAGGCTGGGGAGCGGAAGTCTAGCCTGCAAACCCCTCGCCTGCACCGGGAACCTAACCTCCGCGGCGAGTCCTGCCAAACGTTTTCTCAACCGGGCGCCCGAGCGCTCAGCGCGCGCGGGATGCCGGCGAGGTCTCGGCGCAAGCCCTGCTGCCGCAACCCGGCAGCGGCGGCCAGGTCTCCGACCGGGCGTGCCTGCCCCTCCCCTATCTCCAGGACGGCTGTGCCGCCCGGCGCCAGAAGTGCCGGCAGCCGGGCGAGAATGCGGCGATACTCCCGCAAGCCATCCGGCCCGCCATCCAGTGCGCGCATGGGCTCGTGGCGCGCCACCTCGGGCATCAGGCCGGCGACGGCCGCCGTCTCGATATAAGGCGGGTTCGACAGCACCAGGTCGAAGAGGCCCCGCAGTGGCGCGTCCCAGTCCCCGCAGACGAACGCAGCACGGGATGCCAGGCCGAGGGCACGGGCGTTTCGCGCCGCCAGCCCGGCCGCCTCCCCTGACAGGTCGATCCCGAGTCCCCAGGCCCCTGCCCGCTCGCTCAGCACCGCGAGCAGCAGGCAGCCGGAGCCCGTGCCGAGATCGAGCACGCGCAGGGACGCCGCGCGATCCGGCGCCGCATCCAGAGCCGCGTCGACCACGGCCTCGCTGTCGGCGCGAGGGATCAGGGTCGCGGGCGACACCTCGAACGAGAGGCTCCAGAACTCCTGGCGGCCGAGGATCAGTGCGAGCGGCTCGCGTGCGGCACGGCGGGCCAGGAGCGCGTCGAACGCCGGGCCGCTGACCGGGAGCGAGGGATCGCGCAGCATGGCTTCGCGCGAGAGGCCGGTCGCGTGCCCCAGCAGCAGCCGGGCTTCCAGCCGGGGGTTCGGCACCCCGGCCATCTCCAGCGCCGCGGTCCCGTGCCGCAGGGCGTCGGCGGCCGTCACTCGTCGGCGGCCAGCCTCGCCGCCTGGTCCTCGGCGGTCAGCTTGTCCACGATCTCGTCGAGGTCGCCCTGCATGATCCGGTCGATCTTGTGCAAGGTCAGGTTGATGCGATGGTCGGATATGCGGCCCTGCGGGAAGTTGTAGGTGCGGATGCGCTCGCTACGGTCGCCGGTGCCGACCTGCGACTTGCGGTCGGCGGCGCGCGTCGCGTTCAGGCTCATCCGTTGCTGCTCATATAGTTTCGCGCGCAGGATTTTCATCGCCTTGGCGCGATTCTTGTGCTGGCTCCGCTCCTCCTGCATCGCCACGACCACGCCTGACGGCAGATGGGTGATGCGCACCGCGCTCTCCGTCTTGTTCACGTGCTGCCCGCCGGCGCCGGACGCGCGATAGACGTCGATGCGCAGGTCCCCCTCGTTCACCTCGACGTCCACCTCCTCCGCCTCCGGCAGCACCGCGACCGTTACGGTCGAGGTGTGGATGCGCCCCTGGCTCTCCGTCGCCGGAACGCGCTGCACGCGGTGCACGCCGGATTCGTATTTGAGCCGGGCGAACACGTTGCGGCCGGTGATCTCGGCGATGCCCTCCTTCAGCCCGCCGAGGCCCGTGTCGGCGTATTCCAGGATCTCGAAGCGCCAGCCATGCGCCTCGGAATATTTCTGGTACATGTCGAACAGCTCGGCCGCGAACAGCCCGGCCTCGTCGCCGCCTGCGGCCGGGCGGAGCTCCAGGATGGCGCTGCGGCTGTCCGCCTCGTCGCGGGGGAGCAGCGCCAGGCGTATCTCGTGCTGCAGGCCGGGCAGGAGCTGACGCAGGTCGAACAGCTCGGCCTCGGCCAGCTCGCGCATCTCCGGGTCGGCCAGCATGCGCTCCGCATCGGCCGTGGCCCGCTCGGCGGCGCGCAGCTCGCCGATGCGGGCGACGATCGGCTCCAGCTCGGACAGCTCCTTGCTGGCGCGGGAGAACTCGTCCCCGCCCAGGCTCTCGCTGAGCATGGCGTTGAGCTCGGCCGCGCGGCCGACGATGCGGTCCAGCTTGTGATCGAGCGTGGCGCTCATCGTAGCTTGTCCGCGAGCTCGATCACGGCCACCTCGACCTGCGCGCCGCTGGCGAGGTCCTTGAGCTGCACGGTGCCACGCGAGGTCTCGGCCTCGCCGACGATCACGGCCGCCCGCGCGCCGATGCGGTTCGCGCGCTCCATGCGGCGCTTGAGGTTGCCGCGATAGGCGATCTCGGCCCGCACCCCGTCCCGCCGCAAGGACTGCAGCACGCCGAGCGCGGCCGCCTCCTCCGCTTCGCCCCCCACGGGGATGATCGCCACCGGCGCTGGCGGCGCGGGCAGCGCCGCCAGCAGCATGGCCAGCCGCTCCACGCCGGTGGCCCATCCTACGGCCGGTGTCGGCGGCCCGCCCATCTGCGCGACCAAGCCGTCATAGCGCCCGCCCGCCATCACGGTGCCTTGCGCGCCTAGACGGTCGGTCACGAACTCGAACGCGGTGTGGCTGTAGTAGTCGAGCCCGCGCACGATGCGCGGGTTCTCCCGGAACGGAACGCCGAGCTGGGTCAGGTGGGTGCGCAGCCGGTCGTAGAACGCGGCCGCCTCCGGCGTCAGATGCGCGTGGATAGTCGGCGCGTGCTCGACCAGCGCGCGGTCGCCCGCGTCCTTGCTGTCCAGGATACGCAGCGGGTTGCGTTCGAGCCGGTCGCGGCTGTCGGCGGACAGCGCGTCGCGGTGCGCACTGAAATAGGCCACCAGGGCGTTGCGGTAGGCGTCCCGGCTGGCGAGGTCGCCGAGAGTGTTCAGCTCCAGCACCGTGCCGTCGGCGATGCCGAGCTCGCGCAGGATGTCCCAGCCCAGCGCGATCACCTCGGCATCGGCCAGCGGCTCCGCCGGGCCGATCAGCTCGGCGCCGATCTGGTGGAACTGCCGGTAGCGCCCCTTCTGCGGCCGCTCGTAGCGGAACATCGGCCCGGCGTAGAACACCCGCTGCGGCAGGGACTGCGTGAGCCCGTTGCTGACCAGCGCGCGGCACACCCCGGCGGTGCCCTCCGGCCGCAGCGTCACGCTCTCGCCGCCGCGGTCCTCGAAGGTGTACATCTCCTTGGTCACGACGTCGGATGTGTCGCCCAGGGTGCGGGCGAACACGCGCGTATCCTCGAAGATGGGCGTGGACCACTCATTGAGGCCGTACAGGCTGGCCATGCGGCGCGCCGTGTCGATCACGTGGGCGTGGCGGCGCTGGTCGTCACCGATGAGGTCGCGGGTGCCGCGGACCGGCTGAAGATCGGCCACCTTACTCCGCCGCCACCTTTGCTTGAGCCGCCGCCTTCGCGGCAGCATCCGCCGCGATCAGCTCGGCGGCCCGGCGCTCGACCAGCTCGACCACGTGCTCGACCATGTCGCCCTGGATCGTGTGATCGGTCTTCCCCGCGGCATAGACCATGTGCCGTCCGTTGCCGCCGCCGGTGACGCCGAGGTCGGTCATCAGCGCCTCGCCGGGTCCGTTGACGACGCAGCCGATGATGGACAGCGAGATCGGCACCTGGATGTGCGCGAGCCGCTCCTCCAAGGTCGCGACGGTCTGGATCACGTTGAAGCCCTGCCGGGCGCAGGACGGGCAGGAGATGATCTTCACGCCGCGATGCCGCAGTCCGAGGGACTTCAGCATGTCCCAGCCCACGTGGACCTCCTCCGCCGGCTCGGCCGAGAGCGACACGCGCAGGGTGTCGCCGATGCCGGCCCAGAGCAGGCTGCCCAGGCCGATGCTGGACTTCACAGTCCCCGCGCGCTTGGTGCCGGCCTCGGTGATGCCGATGTGCAGCGGGTGGTCGCACACCTCCGCGAGCTGCTGGTAGGCGGCGACCGCCATGAACACGTCGGACGCCTTCACGCTGATCTTGAACTCGTGGAAGTCGTGGTCCTGCAATATTTTGGCATGCTCCAGAGCGCTCTCGACCAGCGCCTCCGGGTTCGGCTCGCCGTACTTCTCCAGCAAATGCCGCTCCAGCGACCCGGCGTTCACCCCGATGCGCATGGAGCAGCCATGGTCCTTCGCCGCCTGCACCACCTCGCGCACCCGCTCGGAGCTGCCGATGTTGCCGGGGTTGATGCGCAGGCAAGCCGCCCCGCTCTGCGCCGCCTCGATCGCGCGCTTGTAGTGGAAGTGGATGTCGGCGATCACGGGCACGCCGACCTCGGGCACGATCTCGCACAGCGCGAGTGCGCTGTCCCGGTCCGGGCAGGACACGCGCACGATGTCCACGCCGGCGATCTCGGCCCGGCGTATCTGCGCGATGGTGCCGGGCACGTCGGTGGTCAGCGTGTTGGTCATGGTCTGCACCGTGATTGGCGCGTCGCCGCCCACCAGCACCTTGCCGACACGGATCTGGCGCGACACGCGCCGCTGGATCTGCTGATACGGACGATAGCTCATGCGTGCTCCCCGGGCCGGCGAGTGCCAGCCGCTGCCGCCGATATAGTGACGCCGCCCTTCTACTGCGCCTAGGGCCGCGCCGTCGAGGCTGGGGAGGCCAGGCGGCCCGCCTTGATCGCCTCCGGGTCCAGCGGCACGTCGCGGCGCACCGCGCCGGCGCCGCCCAGCAGGGGCGTCGCCTCGCCGTCCACCAGCAACTCGATGCCGCCCGCGTTGCCGGTTGTCAGCAGCAATTGCGAGCCCGGCGGCACCGGCCAGGTCTCCCCGCTACGCAGCACCCGGTTTAGCAGCACCGGCCCCTGCCGCTCCCGCACCTGGGTCCAGCTATCGGACTTGACGCGCAATACGATGCGGTTTTCCGGCCGGTTCTCGGGGCGGCTGTCCGGCGGCGGCAAGGTGGCGGCGGCAGCCATCGTGGGCGTGGATACCAACGCCGGGGCGGCAACGGGCGCAGGCAAGGGTTCGGCTGGCGCCGGGGCTGCACTGATGACGAGAGGGGATGGCGGCGCGCTGGCAGCGCCGGGCGGCGGCAGGATCGAGGCGACCTGTGGCGACGGGTTGCTCGGCAGGCCCGGCCGCTCCGTCATGGCCGCGAGCCGGTCCGGCACCGGCGGCACCTGCTCGGACGGGGTCCGGGTGTCGCCCGAGAAGCGATACCAGCCGGCATAGGTCCCGGCTGCCAGCAGCACGCCGAGCAGCACGACGGCGCCGGCCGGCACGCCGCGCTCGGGCACGGGGGCGGGAAACGCCAGCTCGGTCCTGCAGTTGACTTCCTGCGCTTCCGCGCGGAACCGCCGGGCAACCTCGTCCGCATCCAGGCCGAGCGCGCCCGCATAGGTGCGGAGAAAGCCGAGGGCGTAGGCGTTGCCGGGCAGATCGGCCACTCGGCCGTCCTCGATCGCTTCGAGATGGGCCAGGCGTATCCTCAGGCGCGCCGCAATCTCAGGCAGCATCCATCCCAGCCTGAGCCGCGCTGCTCGCAGCTCAGCGCCGACTCGGGATGCGCCGAGAGTAGGCCCGCTCGGACCGTGCTCGACCGGCGACATCAGCGGGTCCGTCCCCGCCAGCTTCGACCTGCGATCCTGGAGCACTTTGCCATCCTAATCTCCCTACCGCACGCCGGCGCAGCAAGGCTTCTCACCCTTCCATGTAGCGCCGGAGCACCAGCGCTGCCAACGATTCCGCGCGGCTCAGGTTTATGGGGCGATGCATTTAACGTTTCGGTCACGTTAGAGCGTCTTTAGGCCTCGTGACCGTGCTCGCGCGCCCAGGACGCGAGCGGTTCGCGCACGCTGGCTTGCCCGGCCGCGTTGCGGCGCAGGGCCGCCAGCACGTCCCGCAGCGCCGGCAGGTCCACGCCGGCCAGCACCGCCTTGACCCGGAGCAGGCTGCCGGCCGGCATCGACAGCGTCGTGATGCCGAGGGCCGCGAACACCATGGCCTCGAGCGGCCGCGCCGCATGCTCGCCGCATACGGATACCTCCACTCCGGCCGCGCCCGCCAGCTGCGTAACATGATCAAACACGTCCAGCACGGGCGGCGACAGCAGGTCGTAACGCCCGGCCAGCGCCGGGGCGCCTCGGTCGGCAGCGAACAGGAACTGCATGAGGTCGTTGGTGCCGAACGACACGAAATCCGTCTCCGCCAGCAGGGCCGGGAGCTGCCACAGCAGGGCCGGGACCTCGATCATGCTGCCCACCAGCACCCGGGACGGCACCGGACGGATGCGGGCGGCCTCGGCGAGCAGCAGGGCCTTGGCGGCGCGAAACTCCGCCACGGTCGCGACCATCGGGAACATGACCGACAGCGGGCGACCCTGGGCTGCCAGCAACAGGGCGCGGAGCTGGCGCCGCAGCAGCGCGGGGCGATCGAGGCCGACCCGCAGCGACCGCCAGCCCATCGCCGGGTTCTCCTCGGCTTGCGGCGCGGCGCCGGGCAGCAGCTTGTCCCCGCCCAGGTCGAGCGTGCGGAAGTGCACGGGGCGGCCGCGGGCGGCATCCAGCACGCGACCGTAGATCGCGGCCTGCTCCGGCACGTCC
>JBBSIT010000122.1:0-8909 GCA_038231995.1 Acetobacterales bacterium
GCGTGACCCTAGCGGTCGAGGGCGGCTACACGCTGCCGTTCGAGCGGATCGTCGTAGCGCTGCCGCTCGCGGACCGCCGCCCCCTGGTGCTGCAGGCGCCCCGCCGCGGTCTCGCATTGGTCCAGGGGCGGTTCCGGTGGTCGGACGGTGCCTGACGGCTTATGCTAACGACCCTTCTCAATGACCACCTTGGGTGGACAGCTGACCTTCCGCAGCGCCGCGGCCTCGCTCTGGAAAGTGCGGAAGCAGTCCGATCGAGGGTGCAAAATTCAAGAACTTCGCACCACAAATCCAATACTTTGGGCAACGTGGCTACACTTGCGGATACGGCCGTTCTGGTCATGAACCTCCTGAGCGATAGCCGCCGTCTGTGACGAAATTGGAATGGGTTGTCTCACGGCGGCGGCCGTGGAACAATTAAACCCCGTCCAGTTTGGAAATCATAGTCCCGCCCCTGTGATCAGGGGCACGGCATCGCAGTCACCTTCTCTGGCCAGAGGCGGACAGGACCATGGTTTTCAAACTGGACGCGGTTTAGGTCAGCACCGTGGGCGGAGAGGCGAAGGTAAGTCCGTTCGCCCTGACCCGTGTGTGCCGAGGGGGGCAGAGCATGAAAAAAACATATTGGGCCATGGCAGCACTGACAGGGCTGATGGCAGCAATGGCAAGTCAGGCGCGCGCCACCACCATCGATGTCAATTTCAGCGGTCCGGGCGTCAGCGGGGCGCTCGTTCTGACTTACGGTGCGGCGACCGACGCGAAGTATCCCAATGCCTACGAAGTCACCGGAATTAGCGGTACATTTTCCGATTCAAACAACGGCCTCAATATCGTCAATGCGCCGATCGGCTCGCTGGTAGCCGTCACGCACGACGCGCCGGAACCCTCGAATCTCCTGGCACCAGACGATTTCAGCAGGTTCGCGGTCGCGTCGGGCCTGCCCGCCGAAAACAACGGCTTCCTGACCCACGATAACCTCTTCTGGCCCGGCGGATCGCCGCAGACGGCGTCCGACTACCCCCCGCACGGTGGGTTCCTGGACATCTACGGGCTGATGTTCAACATCGGCGGCGGTCAGGTGGTTGATTTCTGGAGCAACGGCGCTGGTCCCGACGGCGTTGCCGATTATGGAGTCGCGGTCGCCACCGCCCGCCAGGCGCTGGATTATGTCGGAGGCGGCGTATCGGTGCCGGAGCCCGGCTCGCTCTGGCTGCTTGGTGGAGGGCTGCTCGGTCTACTCCGCTGGCGCCGGCGCGCTGCGGCTGCTTGAGGCACCTACTTCCCCGCCGCTCATCCAAGGCCTTCCGCTTCCCTTCATAATACGCACGCGAAAGCGGGGCGTGGGATGGCGCTGGAGTTCCGCACCAGCGCAACGGCCCAGCGATTCCAACGTGGTAGAATGTCCAGAAGTTCGGCGCGAATGTCGGCTTAGGGTCGAAAGCGGTCATTCAACAGGGCGCCTCGCATCATGCCTCCAGCACCTTGTCGATCGTGATCGGCAGCTCGCGGATGCGCTGGCCGGTCGCGTGATAGACCGCGTTGGCGATGGCGGCGGCCGTGCCGACGATGCCGATCTCGCCCAGGCCCTTCACGCCGATCGGGCTCACCTTGTCGTCGTGCTCGTCCACGAAGATCACCTCGATTCCTTGCACGTCGGCGTTCACCGGCACGTGGTACTCGCCGAGGCTGTGGTTCATGAAGCGGCCGAGGTTGTGGTCCAGCATGGTCTCCTCCTCCAGCGCCATGCTGATCCCCCACACGACGCCGCCGAGGACCTGGCTGCGCGCCGTCTTGGGGTTGAGGATCTTGCCGGCCGCGACCGCGTCCACGATGCGGGTGACGCGGATGACGCCCAGGTCCTCGTCCACCCGCACCTCGGCGAAGATGGCGGAGTGCGTGTAGCCGGAGTAGCGCAGCTGGGTGAGCTTGCTCGGGCTGACGGTCTCCTCGTACTCGATGCGGTCCACGCCGCCGGCCTCCATCGCCTCGCCGATCGTCACGAACCGCCCGGGGTCGGCGGTCAGCTCGATGCGGCCGCCGGCGAAGCTCACCGTGTCGAGCGTGGCGCCGGTGAGCGGCGAGTTGCCGGCGCTGCGGGCGTGCTTCTGGGCGTACTTGAGCAGCGTCTCGCGCACGGCGTAGCAGGCGGCCTGCACGGCGGAGCCGGCGGACGCAGCCGTCCAGGAGCCGCCCTCCACCGGCGACGTCGGCAGCGAGGAGTCGCCGAGCTTTGCCGTCACGTCCTCCATCCGCAGGCCCAGCGCGTCGGCGCCGATCTGGGTCAGGATCGTGTAGGTCCCGGTGCCGATATCGGCGCTCGCGGTCGCGACCTCGAGCTTGCCGTCGGCGGTGAGCACCGCCCGCGCGCTCGTCTTCATCATCTGCGCTTCCCAGACGCCGGTCGCCATGCCCCAGCCGATCAGCTCGCGGCCGTCGCGCATGGAGCCTGGCGCCGGGTCGCGCTTGCTCCAGCCGAACCGCTCGGCGCCGATCTCGTAGCAGGCCCTCAGCTCCTTGCTGGTGAACTGCTTGTCCTCGTTCTCGTCGGTCTCGGCGTAGTTCCGGAGCCGGAGTTCGATTGGGTCCACCCCCGTCGCGTAGGCGAGCTCGTCCATGGCGGACTCGGTCGCGAACAGGCCGATCGGCGCGCCGGGCGCGCGCATGTCGCCCGGCGTATAGGTGTCGATCTGCGCGAGCTTGTAGGTCAGCTCGATGTTGTCACAGTGGTAGGCCAGGCCCGCCCAGTTCACGACCACCTCCTGGTGGTCCTCGAAGGTCGAGGTGACGGCCACCGCGTCCTGCTTGAGCGCCAGCAGCGCGCCGTCCCGGTCTGCGCCCAGCGAGACCTGCTGGATCGTGTGGGGCCGGTAGACGTGGGTGAACATCTGGTCGCGCGTCAGCGACACGCGGACCGAGCGCTTGAGCTGCAGCGTCGCCATGACGGCGAGGAAGAGCTGGTATTGCGGGCGAAGGCCCGAGCCGAAGCCGCCGCCGACGAAGGGGGAGATGACCCGCACGTCGCTCTTGGACAGGCCGAACACGTTGGCGACGTAGCTTTGGCTGTTCTGGCAGCCCTGCGTCTTGTCGTGGACCAGGATCTTGCCGTCCTGCCACACCACAGTCGTGGCATGCGTCTCCATCGGGTTGTGATGCTCGAAGGCGACGCGATACTCCTGCGAGATCTG
Source organism: Acetobacterales bacterium (assembly GCA_038231995.1). Lineage (GTDB taxonomy): Bacteria > Pseudomonadota > Alphaproteobacteria > Acetobacterales > Acetobacteraceae > JBBSIT01. Next base: position 3,186 of record JBBSIT010000122.1, read on the forward strand.
GACCGGAGCCTCGGCATATGCGCCCGGCGCGTCCCCGCGCGGCTTCGGCGGGGGCGTGATGCCGCTGCGCTTCTTGGGCGGCACGTAAGCCTTGCTCCGCTGCAGGTCCAGGTCCGTATGCGGGGTCTCGGCCTCATAAGTCGCGCGCACGAGGGACGCGGCGTAGGCGGCCGTCTCGAACGTCTCCGCGACCACAAGCGCGATCGGCTGGCCGCTGTAGATCACCTTTTCGCCATAGAGCGGCCGGAAGGGGTCGCCGGGCGGCGCGACCTCGTCCTGGTAGTTGTAGTCGAACCGGGCCGTCCGCGGCCGGTTCTCGTGGGTGAACACCTCGATGACGCCCGGGACGGCCATCGCCGCCGCGGTGTCCAGCGTGGCGATCCGGCCCTTGGCGATGGCGCTCGACACGACGTAGCCGTAGGCCAGGTCGGGGGCGTAGAACTCGGCGGCGTATTGCGCTGATCCGGTCACCTTGGCGGGGCCGTCGACGCGGCTCCGGGGCGAACCGACATGGGTCTCGGCGTTCGGCAGCATGTGCGTGCCCCTCTACTTGATGCGCTTGTCGGATTGCGACTGCGGCGTGCCGGAGGCCGCCTGCGTGAGCCCGCGGACGATCGCGCGCCGAGCGAGCTCGACCTTGAAGGCGTTGTGCGAGTAGCCCTTGGCCCCCCCGCAGGACGTGATCGGCCGCGGCCTTGAAGCTCTCGGCATCGGCAGGGCGGCCGCGGAGCATGTCCTCCGCCTCCGTATCGCGCCAGGGCTTGTGCCTTACGCCGCCGAGCGCCAGCCGCGCCTGCTTCACCGTGCCGCCGTCCATCTCCAGCGCGGCGGCGACCGAGACGAGCGCGAAGGCGTAGGACGCCCGGTCGCGCAGCTTGAGGTAGGTGTAGTTGCGGCTGAAATCCTCGGCGGGCAGGTCCACGGAGAGGATCAGCTCGTCCGGACGCAGGTTGGTGTCGGTCTGCGGCGTGTCGCCGGGCAGGCGGTGGAAGTCGGCGAAGGCGATCATGCGCTCGCCCTGCGGCCCGGTGACGCGCACGGTGGCCGCGAGGGCGGCGAGGGCCACGCACATGTCGGACGGGTGCGTGGCGATGCAGCTCTCGCTGGCGCCCAGGATGGCGTGGATGCGGTTGACGCCCTCGATGGCAGGGCAACCGGTGCCGGGCTCGCGCTTGTTGCAGGGCGTGCCCACGTCATAGAAGTAGTAGCAGCGCGTGCGCTGCAGCAGGTTGCCGCCGGTGGACGCCGCGTTCCGGAGCTGCGGCGTGGCGCCGGCCAGGATCGTGCTCGACAGCAGCGGGTAGCGCTGCTCCACCCGGGAGTCGTAGGCCACCTGGCTGTTCTTCGCTAGCGCGCCCAGGCGGAGCCCGCCGCCCTCGATCTCCTCGATCGCGCCCAGGCCCGGCAGGTGCGTGACGTCGATCAGCCGCATCGGGCGCTCGACGTTGTATTTCATGAGGTCGAGCAGATTCGTGCCGCCGGCGATGAACTGCGCCGCCTGGCCCGCGGCGTGCTCGCGCACGGCGCCGCCCACGTCGGTCGCGCGGCTGTAGGCGAAGGGGGTCATCGCGGCGCGCTCCCATCCTGCTGCACCTGCTGGATCGCGGCCACGATGTTGGGATAGGCGCCGCACCGACAGATGTTGCCGCTCATCAGCTCGCGGATCTCGTCGGGCGTATGGGCCTTGTCCTCCTTCAGCAGGCCGACCGCCGACATGATCTGGCCCGGCGTGCAGTAGCCGCACTGGTAGCCGTCATGCTCCACGAACGCCGCCTGCATGGGGTGCAGCGGGCCGTAGCCTGCGCCGGGCGCCAGGCCCTCGATCGTCAGGATCTGCGTGCCCTCCTTCATGACCGCGAGCGTCAGGCAGGAGTTCACCCGCACCCCGTCCACGAGCACGGTGCAGGCGCCGCACTGGCCGTGGTCGCAGCCCTTCTTCGTCCCGGTCAGCTGCAGGTGCTCGCGCAGCGCGTCGAGCAGCGTCGTCCAGGGCGCGATGCGCAGCTGCCGCTCCGTGCCGTTGATGTTCAGCGCGACCGGCCTTTCGGCCGCTGCCGCCGAGCCGTCCGTCATGCCATCCATGCGCGATCCTCTCCTGACGCTATGCTCCGCGGCACGGCGGAGCCGGGCGGGAATGTGCACGCGCCAACGAATTGATCGCGAGCTTGTTTCTGGCCCTCGCGGGAACGTGCGGGCCGCGTGCCGGCGCCACCTGCGCCTCGGCCGCCAGCAGCGTGATCAACCCGTTCACCATGCAGGCGCTGCACCAGTTCTGCGGCCCGGCTAATCTCTGAGAGCCCGTACGCCTCGTCCAGTGCCCTGAACGTGCGCCGCAGCGTGCCGAACCGGGTGCTGGTTGCGGAGTTGCAGGCCGAACGACTAGAGGCGCGCGATGAACACGGCACATCAACTGATCCTGCTCGGCGGTGCGCTGGGCCTGATCAGCATCTTCGCGGGCGTGATCTCGTCGCGCTTCAATGCACCGCTGCTCCTTGTGTTCCTGCTGCTCGGCATGCTCGCCGGCGAGGACGGGCCGGGCGGCATCCCGTTCGACAACTTCCAGGCGGCCTACCTCATCGGCAGCATCGCCCTGGCGGTCATCCTGTTCGAGGGCGGGCTGAAGGTCGAGCGCCCCATGCTGCAGGCGGCGTTCTGGCCGGCCCTGGCGCTGGCCACGATCGGCGTCGCGCTCACGGCCGGGATCGTCGGCGCGGCGGCCGTCTGGCTCCTCTCGGTCCCCTGGACCAACGCCTTCCTGATCGGGGCCGTCCTCGCGCCGACCGACGCGGCCGCGGTCAGCACGCTGCTCCGCGCCGCCCGGGTCGCGGTGCCGGATCGGGTCACGGCGGTGCTGGAGCTGGAGTCCGGCCTCAACGACCCGATGTCGGTGTTCCTGACCGTGTTCCTGGTCCAGGCCCTGACAGGGCCGGACGGCGTCACGGCCGGGCATGGCGCGATACTGTTCCTCAGGGAGATGGCCGGCGGCGCGGCCATCGGCCTCGCCGCCGGCTATGCCCTGCTCTGGCTGCTGCGCCGCCTGCCGGTGGACGCGCCGATCTATCCCGTGCTGACGCTCACCGGCGTGATGGTCGTGTTCGGCGGCGCCCAGCTCATCGAGGCGAGCGGCTTCCTGGCGGTCTATCTCATGGGCATCATCGTAGGGCTGAACCGGTTCGAAGCGCATCGCGGCCTCGTGTATGCTTCGGAGGCCTTCTCGTGGCTGGCGCAGATCGCACTGTTCCTGATGCTCGGCCTGCTCGTGACCCCGCATCAGGTGCTTCCTCTGGCGGGGCCGATCCTCGCCATCGCGGCGGTGCTCATCGTGGTCGCGCGGCCCGTCGCGACGTTCGCGTGCCTGCTGCCGTTCGGCTACTCCGGGCGGGAGGCAGGCTTCGCGTCCTGGGTCGGGCTCCGGGGCGCCGTGCCGATCTATCTGACCATCATCCCGGTGCTGGCCGGCGCTCATGACGGGGTCGTCCTGTTCGGCGCGACCTTCGGCGTGGTGATCGCCTCGCTCGTCCTGCAGGGGTGGACGATCTCGCCGGCCGCGCGCGTCCTCGGCTTCGGCAAAGCGCCGTCACCAGGTTCATAAGCCTTGATCGACGCCAGCTTCGTGAGCGCGGCCTTGGACAGCTTCTCGTAGGCGGCCTGGATGGCCTCGGCCTCGCCCTGGATGACCGAGAGCGGCTTCTGCAAGTCGGCCACCAGCTTCGCCGTCTCGCGCAGCGTCTCCGTCTGCACCGCCTGTCGCTGCGGGGGCGGCGAGCAGCACCGTGCCGCCCGTGATTGTGTCCACCGCCGAGTGGTGGATGCATCCCATCGCCGCCGTCCCCGGCGTGAGCATCGGCCATTCAGGGCCGCGTCGCCAGCCGGGTCGTGCCGGTCCGAAGTTCGGCTGCCCGGCCGGACGCGGATCTACTCCCCTTCCTCGAGCAGTATCGCGTTATCGGCGTTGGCGGACAGCCGCACCGTGGTCCCCTCGATCTCGGCGACGAGGCCGACCGAGATGTAGTGGTGATGCTGGTCGCTCGAGTCCTGCTTGGTCAGCTTGATGCGATCGCCCTCGACGTGATCGACGGTGCCGACATGGACTCCATCGGCGCCGATGACGTCGGCGTGCTCCTTGATCTGGCTGAGATCGACCATCCGTATTTTCTCCTTGTTTAAGCCACGGTGGACGAACGCACGGCCCAGCCATCAGTCGCACGCAGCCCGGCAGAAAAGATGGCCCCGGCTGGATGGGCATGACCGCCAGCCCGGATCGCTCGACCTGGCGGATGGCTTCCGCTTCCTTCGCTCGGACAAGGGAGAGAGCACTCTGGGGCAGCCGGCTGCGCGTCTCGGGGATCGCGTGCTTCAGCAGGCGCCGCACTGCCCTGCGCCCATCCGGGGCCGGGCGCCCCGAGGGCGAGCAGGGCTCCGAAGGCGATGATGCTCAGGCCCATACTCATTGCTGCCTGCCTGTTGGTGCGCCATTCCCAAGCCGCCCGGACTATGGCATCCAGCCGTCAGGATCCCCCCCTTGAGAGAGCGACATGTCCGGACACGCCCACGTGGACCATGGCGGCGACAAGCGAATCGCGCTGCTGATCGCAGTCCTTGCCCTCTGCCTCGCCCTCGTCGAGACCGGCGCGAAGAGTGCGCAGACCGAGGCGCTCAGCCGCAACATGGAGGCGACCAACCTGTGGGCGTTCTTCCAGGCGCGCACCATCCGGCAGACCACGGTGCGCACCGCGGCCGAACAGGCGGAGCTGGAGAAGGCGCGCCTCGCCGACGCCGGCGCCCTCGCCGGCGTTGAGGCGCAGCAGAAGGCCTGGCGCGACACCGCCGCGCGCTGGGAGAGCGAGCCGCAGACCGGCGAGGGCCGGCGCGAGCTGACCCAGCGCGCCCAGGCCGCCGAGCACGCCCGGGACCGGCAGATGGCGCAATACCACCTGTTCGAGTATTCGGCCGCAGCGTTCCAGGTGGCGATCGTGGTCGCGTCCTCCTCGATCATCACCGGCGTGCCTTTGCTGGCCTTCGCCGGGATCGCGCTCGGCGCCGGGGGGATCGCGCTGGGGTTCCTCGGCTGGTTGGCGCCGGAGATGGTCCATTTCTGACCAGCCGGACCGGCATCATTTCTCCCGCAGCCCGTGCCGCAGGCTGTCGCGGATCGGCGACAGGAGGAAGTCGAGGGCGTAGCGCTCGCCGCCGATGATGAGCAGCTCAGCGCTCATGCCCGGCGAGAGCGCCACGCCGGGCAGGCCGCTCAGCGCGTCGGGGTCGAGCTCGGCGCGCACGAGGAAGACCGGCTCGTTGCTCGGGTTCAACTGCCGGTCGGCGCCCACGTAGGTCAGGCGGTCGTTCAATACCGGCACCTGGCGCGCCTTGTAGGCGGTCAGCCGCACGTTGACCGGTTGGCCGATCTTCACGTTCTCAATGTCGATGGGCGAGACCGCGCCCTCGATGATGAGGCGGTCGCCGGCAGGGACCAGGTCCAGCACCGGCTGGCCCGCGGCGATGCTGCTGCCCGGCGTGAAGAACCGGATATCCGTGACCACGCCCGCCTCCGGCGCCGTGATCTCGCGCTTGCGCAGCAGGTCCTGGGCGCCGCGGAGCCGCTGGGCGGAGTCGGCCAGCACGGTCTCGGTCTCGCGGCGGTCCCGGGTGATCTCGGAGCGTCGGGCGTCGGCCGTCGCGACATGCTCCAGCTCGGTCTGCGCGATCATCTGGCGCATCTCCGCC
>JBBSIT010000123.1:0-8861 GCA_038231995.1 Acetobacterales bacterium
GCGGGCGCCGCAGCAGCGGTGGGAAGCACACAACCATCGGCACTGGGTTCGGGATCCGGGGACGGCGACAGGGAGAGCTTGACTCACGCCGCGAGTCCCGTGTCAAGCCGCTGTCCGATGGGTCCTACCTGGGCAGTTACTTTCACTCAATCATTTCGCGCCGAAATCTGTAAAGTTTTTGGAATGATTCGAGATAACAAAAGTTATTGGAAATCTTACAGATGCAGCATTTATGAGGCAAGTTCAGTCTGTTAGATGAAGGTAAGTCCTCTTTCCGAGTGTAAAGCCATTTTTATGGACTCGTGGGGCGGAAACGTCCCAAGCGGCCGCCGCATCGAGCCCTCGGCGCCTGCGGCCCAGTATCGACCCCGGCGCGCCGGCCGTCAGGCTGGCGAACAGCACGAGGCCCGTGAGCCGCCGCAGCGTCCTATTGCGGGATCCGCAGGTTGAACCCGGCGCCGGGCAGCAGCCGGCGTTCTTGCTCGGACTGCGCGCTGGAGCGGGGGTCGATGCCCTCGCCGCGATACTGGTTGCCCCGGTTGAACAGGGTCGGCCCGAACTGGGGCTCGTTGGTCGCACGCGGCCCCGCCGGCGCGCTCAGGTCCCGGTTGGGGGTCGGCGCCGGCTCGAAGCGCGGCGGCTCGGCCAAGGGCGGGCGGGGCAGGGGCAGCGCTGGCGGCGGCTGCGCCTCCAGCACCAGCCCGCGCTGCGGGGACGCCGCGATCAGCAAGGGCGCGAGGACGAGCACGCTTCGTCTCATAGCACGTTCTCCTCCGGCGCCGTCGCCGGCGCCCCTGGTTGCACGCCGCGCTGATCCGCAGGGGGATTGCCGGCCGGCGCCCCGAGCGGCCCGGCGCCCACGGCGCGCCAGGCCCGCAGCGACCAATGGACCGAGGGAAAGGCGAGGTCGCCCCACGGGATGCCGTCCCATTCGAACAGCGCCACGTCCAGGCTCTCTTCCCCGGCGGCGAAGCGGGGCGGACCATCGAAGCGGGCGCGGAAGATGACCTGGACCTGGCCAATGCGGCTGATGCTGTAAACCGCGAGCACGCCGTCGATCAGGATGCGGGCGCACGCCTCCTCCTCTGCCTCCCGGGCGGCGCCCTCCTGCAGCGTTTCGCCGTGCTCCAGGTAGCCGGCCGGCAGGGTCCAGAACCCGCGCCGCGGCTCGATCGCCCGGCGGCACAGCAGGACCCGCTCCTCCGCCAGCACCACGCTGCCGACCACGACCTTCGGGTTGTCATACGCCACGTAGCCGCATTGCGTGCAGACCGCACGCTCGCGCGTATCGCCGTCCGGGACGAGGCGGGTGAACTCAGGCATGACGTGGAGCGTGGCCCTGCCGGGGCCGCCAATCAATCCCCCCGCAGCCTCCGCGCCGAGAGTCGGCGGTTAGACCGACAGATTCAGCAGCGATCCGCGCGGCATCAGCCGGGTGGGCGGCGTGCTCGGCAGCGTCAGCTTGTCCGGCGCCGCAGCGCCGGGCTGATCCTGCGTGGCACGGTCACGGACCAGCCGCACCGCGGCGCCGCGGTCGAGCGGTGCGGTCGTCGTAGCGCCGGAGAAGGCCGAGAGGGAGTTCGTGGACAACATACGGAACGTTGTAAGGCGCATTGATAAATGTCCAGATAATGAGACATTGCTATGTCGCGTATTCTGCCTCCGTCGTCAAGCCTCAAGCGCAGCGACGCCGGGCAGGGTCTTGCCTTCCAGCCATTCGAGGAACGCGCCGCCGGCAGTGGATACGTAGCTCATCCGGTCCATCACGCCCGCGTGCCGGAGGGCCGAGACGGTGTCGCCCCCGCCGGCGACGCTGCGCAGCCCGCCCGTGTCGGTGGCGTCCGCCACGGCCAGGGCCAGCGCCGTCGTCGCCGCGTCGAACGGCGGCGTCTCGAACGCGCCGAGCGGGCCGTTCCACACCAGCGTCCGCAACCCAGGCAGCCGGTCGCACAGCGCCTGCACCGTGCCCGGCCCGACATCGAGCATCATGGCGTCGTCCGGGACCTCGTGCACGGACACGACCCGGCTCGCCACGCCGGGCTTCAGCTCTCGCGCCACCACGGCGTCGGTCGGCAGCACGACCTCGCAGCCGGAAGCGCGCGCCTGCTCCAGGATGCCGTGCGCGGTGCCGTGCATCTCCGCCTCCTGCAGCGACTTTCCGACCGCCAGCCCCTGGGCCGCGAGGAACGTGTTGGCCATCGCGCCGACGATCACCAGCGCATCGACCCGGCCGGAGAGGTTGCCGAGCAGCTCCAGCTTGCTCGACACCTTCGAGCCGCCGACGATGGCCGCGACCGGGCGCTGTGGGCTGCCGAGCGCCGCCTCCAGCGCCTCCAATTCCGCCTGCATCAGCCGGCCGGCATAGGCCGGCAGCAGGTGTGCGACGCCCTCGGTGCTGGCGTGCGCGCGGTGCGCGGCGGAGAAGGCGTCGTTCACGTATAGGTCGGCGAGCTCTGCGAGGGCGCGGGCGAAGGCCGGGTCGTTCGCCTCCTCGCCCTTGTGGAAGCGGGTGTTCTCCAGCACGAGCACGTCGCCGTCGGCCATCCGCTCCACCGCCTGCTCGGCCACCACGCCGATGCAGTCCTCCGCGAACCGGACCCGGCGGCCGAGCGCCTCGCTCAGCGCGCGGGCCACCGGCTCCAACGACATCGAGGGCACCCGCCTGCCCCGGGGCCGGTCGAAGTGGCTGCACACGATGACGCGGGCGCCGGCATCCGAGAGCTCGCGGATCGTGGGCGACAGGCGCTCAATGCGCGTCAGGTCGGTGATCGCCCCGCCCTGCACCGGCACGTTCAGGTCGGCGCGGAGCAGCACGCGCTTCCCCGCGACATCCACACCGTCCAGCGTGCGGAAGGCCATGACTACAGGCTGCCGAACAGGGCGGCCGTATCGACCATGCGGTTGCTGAAGCCCCACTCGTTGTCGTACCAGCCCATCACGCGGGCGAGCTCGCCATCGACTACCGCCGTCTGCGTCGCGTCGAATGTGCAGGACGCGGGCTGGTGGTTGAAATCGACGCTGACGAGCTTGGCGGTGTTGTATTCCAGGATGCCGCGCAGCTCGCCGGCCGCCGCCGTCTTGAACGCGTCGTTGATCTGATCGACGCTCGCCTGCTGCCGCAGGTTCACGTCCAGGCTGACCAGCGACACGTTCGGCACCGGCACGCGGATCGCCGTGCCGTCGAGCTTGCCGGCTAGTTCCGGGATCACGAGCCCCAGCGCCTTGGCGGCGCCCGTGCTGGTCGGGATGGTGTTGACCGCGGCGGCGCGGGCGCGGTGCAGGTCCTTGTGCAGGGTGTCCACCGTGTTCTGGTCGCCAGTGTAGGCGTGGATGGTCACCATATAGCCGCGCAGGATGCCGAACCGCTCGTGCAGCACCTTGGCCATCGGTGCTAAGCAGTTGGTGGTGCAGCTCGCGTTGCTGATCACCGTCATCTCAGGCGTGATCACGTGATGGTTCACGCCGTACACCACGGTCGCGTCCACGCCGTCGGCCGGGGCGCTGATCAGCACCTTCCGCGCGCCGGCGCCCTGGATCAGCGCCGAGGCCGATTCCTTGCTCGTGAACCGCCCCGTGCACTCCATGGCCACGTCCACGCCCTGGTAGGGCACCTTGGCCGGGTCGCGCTCGGCCGAGACCTTGATCGGGCCGTATGTCCTGCCGCCGTGGCGGATCGTGATGCTGTCGCCCGTCACCTCGACCTCGCCGGGGAAGCGGCTGTGCACGCTGTCGTAGCGGAACAGGTGCGCGTTGGCCTCGACGCTGCCGAGATCGTTGATCGCGACCGGGACGACGTCGTCGCGCCCGCTCTCCACGATGGCGCGCAGCACGAGGCGCCCGATACGTCCGAACCCGTTGATGGCGACCTTTACGGCCATATTTGCTCTCTCCTTAAGTACTCTTAACCCAGCCGCTTGCGCACGGCCGACGCGATGGCGTCCGGCGTGATGCCGAAATGCCGATACAGGTCCTCGCCCGGGGCGCTCGCCCCGTAATCCGACAGGCCGATGAACGTCCCGTCCGGCCCCAGCCAGCGCTCCCAGCCGAAGCCGCACGCCGCCTCGATCCCCACCCGCGGCGCTGTGCCGAGCACGCCGGCGCGGTAGCTCTCAACCTGCTGGGCGAACAGCTCCCAGCACGGCAGCGACACCACCGCAACCGGCACGCCCTTGGCCGCCAGCAACTCGCGCGCCTGCATCGCCAGCGCCACCTCCGACCCGGTCGCGATCAGCGTGGCCCGGCGCACCCCGTCCGCCTCCGCCAGCACGTAGCCGCCGCGGGCGCAGCGGTTCTCGGCCGCGTCCGTCCGCAGCGCCGGCACGGCCTGGCGGGACAGCACCAACAGGCTCGGCCCGTCCGCCCTGCGCAGCGCGAGTTCCCAGCACTCCATCGTCTCGATCGCGTCCGCCGGCCGCAGCACCTGCATGCCGGGCATGGCGCGCAGCGACGCGAGCTGCTCGACTGGCTGGTGCGTCGGGCCGTCGCCGCCCAGGCCGATGCCGTCATGCGTCAGCACATGCACGACGCGCTGGCGCATCATCGCGGCGAGGCGGAGCGCCGGGCGCATGTAGTCGCTGAATGCCAGGAACGTGCCGCCGTATGGGACCAGCCCGCCATGCAAGGCGAGGCCGTTCATGCACGCCGCCATGCCGTGCTCGCGCACGCCGTAGTGCACATAGCGCCCGCCATAGCTGCCCGGCGCCACGGCCGCGACCCCGGCCGCCCGCGTGAGGGTCGAGTCGGTGACGTCGGCCGACCCGCCCACCAGCTCGGGGATCGCGGGCGCCAGGGCGTCCAGCACGCGCTGGCTGGCCTGCCGGGTCGCCAGGGCGGGCCGGGTCTCCGCCAGCTCGGCCCGCAGCGCCGCGGTCGCTTCGTGCCAGGTCTCCGGCAGCCGCCCTGCCGTCACCCGCTCGAACTCGGCGCGCAGCGGATGCCGCGTGAGCCGCTTGAGCCAGGCGCGGCGCGGCGCGTTGCCCCGGCTGCCCACGGCCGCCCAGCGCTCGGCCAGGTCCGGCGGCACGGTGAAGGGCGGGTGATGCCAGTCGAGCGCCGCCTTTGCCCTGCGCGCCTCCGTCTCGCCCAGCGGGGCGCCCTGACAAGCCGCTGTGCCCGCCTTGGTCGGCGCCGCGAAGCCGATGACGGTGCGGCACGCGATCAGCGTCGGCTTCTTGGATCGCACCGCGAGCGACAGCGCGTCCGCGACCTGCGCCGGGTCGTGCCCGTCCACTCGCTTGGTGGCCCAGCCGAGGGCGGCGAAGCGCTTGAGCTGGTCGTCCGAGCAGGCGAGGGCGGTGTCGCCGTCGATCGAGGTGCCGTTGTCGTCCCACAGCACGGTCAGCTTGCCGAGCCGCAGATGCCCGGCCAGGCTGGCCGCCTCGTGGCTGATCCCCTCCATCAGGTCGCCGTCGGACGCGATGACCCAGGTGCGATGGTCCACCAGGCTGCGGCCGAAGCGCGCGGCCATCATGCGCTCGGCCAGCGCCATCCCGACGGCGGTGGCGAGCCCCTGCCCGAGCGGCCCGGTGGTGGCCTCGATCGCGGGGTGGTCGCCGTGCTCGGGGTGCCCGGCGGCGGGCGAGTGCAGCCGGCGGAACCCGCGTAGCGCGTCCAAGTCCATGCCGGCGTGCCCGGTCAGGTGCAGCAGCGCGTAGAGCAGCATGGCGCCGTGCCCGGCGGACAGCACGAAGCGGTCCCGGTCCGGCCAGCGCGGGTCGGCGGCGTCGAACCGGAGCTGGCGCATCCACAGGGCGGTGGCGGCGTCGGCCATGCCCATCGGCATCCCGGGGTGCCCGGAGCCGGCAGCCTCGATCGCGTCGATGGCGAGCACGCGCACCGCGTCCGCCATGCGGCGCTCGACTGTTGCCGGCTGCGCGAGAGTCGCGGCCTGGCGGTCGAGCGCGGGCACCATGTGGCTTAGTAGCGCGCCGTCCATCAGGCCTCCGCGCACCGCCGGCCCAGCGCCGACGGGGCGCGACGGCTATACGGGCGGGGGGACAGGGCTGCAACCCTGGGGCGGCGCACCGGGCCGCACGAGCCGGTGATGCTTGCGTCCGGCCGAGAGCTTGACGGCGCCGTCCCGCAGGTCCGCCACGGATACCAGCGCCGCCTCGTCCGATACGGGGATGTCGTTCACCCGCGCGCCGCCGCCGCGGATCAGGCGCCGCGCCTCGCCGTTGCTGCCGGCCAGGCCCGATTCGGCGAACAGACGAAACGCTGGGATACCAGCCTCCAGTTCGGCTGTAGGCACGAAGTGGGCTCGTAGCAACTCTGAAGACACCCTGTCCGTAGCCGTGAGTACATCTGACACACTTGCGTAAAAGATTCTTCTAGAAGCCTCTTTCGCTAAGTCAGCATTATGTTCACCGTGCGCGAGCTTAGTCGCCTCGTACGCGAGTAACGTCTTGCTATCGTTGGTTTCGGCGCCGCCGAGCACGTCGAGGCGGGCGATCTCGTCGAGTGGAAGATCCGTGAACAGCCGGAGAAACCGGCCGACGTCGGCATCGTCCGTGTTGCGCCAGAACTGGAAATACTCAAGCGAGTTGACCCGGTCGGCGGTCAGCCACACCGCGCCGCGCGCGGTCTTGCCCATCTTGGCGCCGCTCGCCGTAGTGAGCAGCGGCGTCGTTAGGCCGAACACCTGGGCCGCGTCGGTCCGCCGCACCAGATCGACGCCGGATACGATGTTGCCCCACTGATCCGACCCGCCCATCTGCAGCAGGACCCCCTGCCGGCGGTGCAGCTCGCGAAAGTCGTAACTCTGCAGGATGCTGTAGTTGAACTCGAGGAAGGTCAGCCCCTGCTCGCGTTCCAGCCGGGTCCGCACGCTGTCGAAGGAGAGCATGCGGTTGATGCTGAAATGGGTGCCGACCTCGCGCAGCAGCTCGATGTAGCCGAGCCGGTCGAGCCAGTCCGCGTTGTTCAGCATCACCGCGTCCGACGGACCCTCGCCGAAGCGGATGAACGGGTCGAAGCAGCGGCGGATGCCTGCCATGTTGGCGGCGATCTGCGCGTCCGACAGCAACTGGCGCGCCTCGTCACGGAAGCTCGGGTCGCCGATCCGGGTGGTGCCGCCGCCCATCAGCACGACGGGACGGTTCCCGTGCCGCTGCATCAGCCGAAGCAGCATGATCTGGACCAGGCTGCCCACATGCAGGCTGTCGGCCGTGCAGTCGAAGCCGATATAGCCGCTCACCGGCCCGGCGCTCAGGGCGGCGTCGAGCGCGTTCGCGTCGGTGCATTGGTGGACGAAGCCGCGCGCCTCGGCCTCGTGCAGGAAGTCGCTTCTAGGCATCTGTTCGGTTCCGGTCAGGCGCGGGAGCTAGCATAGGCCGGTCCGGCTCGCCAATCCGGGCGCCGTGCCAGACGCACAGCCGGCGTGGGGCGGCCCGACACTCACGGCCGCCCGCCCCCCCATCGCCGGCCGGTTTGCCGGCTAGGACCCGGGGCCGGAAATCGCCTTCGCCGGGCCGCCGATCTGCTTCTGGCGCAGCGCGGCCAGGCGGTCCGTGAGGTTGGTCGGCGCCGGCAGCTTGCCCTGCACCTGCGCCATGGCCTGCGCGATGTTCGGGTCGTCCTTCTCGGGCCGGGTGGGCGTCAGCAGCCGGGCCTTGGCGTTGGCCGATTCCGCCTGGGCGAGGTTGCGGCTCGCGTTGTCCTGCATCGCCTTGAGCGCGACGCTGAGCCCCGAGGTCGCGTGGGACAGGCCGGCCGCCTGACGCGCCGTCTCGGCCCGACGCTCCGCCATGTCGCGCTGCTGCGTCGCGCGGCCCATGTCGCGCTCGGCGCGGGTCAGGTCGTCGCGCGCCGATTTCAGCTTCTGGCCGGCCTGGTTATAGGTGTCCTGCAAGCTGTCCAGGAAACTCCGCGCGTCCTCTACGTCCTGCTTCTCACGGTCCACATCGGGCGCCATCTGCTCTAGCATGCCCACGAGCGTGCCCAGGCTGCGCTCCAGCTCGGACTTGCGCGCCGGGTCGGTCTCGGTGGTCATGCGGTCCTGCAGCTGCTCGGCCGCAGCCATGCGCTGCTGCGACAGGGTTTGGATCGCGTCGGCCTCGCGCTTCTCCTTGTCGAAGGTCTGGCGCGCCTCGGCCACCTGGCGGCCGATCTGGTCGAGGTTCTGCTCCATCGTGCGCAGCTCCGCCTCCGTGGCGGACTTGGGGTCGAACGCCACGATCGCCTCGATCGCGGAGTTGACGGCCTGGTCGGTCTTGACCCCGACAAGGTTGCGGAAGAACGAGAACATGGGTGGGTCTCCTGCCAGTGGTGCCACTTATGTTGGGGTTATCCCGCCATCGCCCCGGCGTTGACCAGGGCGACGGCGAGCTGGATCCCGACGAGCACGCATGCGGCGGCGACGTTGCCGGCCTCGATCAGGCCCCGCAAATCACGAACCAGGGCGGTGGCCGCGGCGAACGCCAGAAGCTGGATCACGAGCGCCACCAGGCCCCAGATCAGGATGTCCAGCGTCACCAGGCTGGTCGCCAGCGTGGCCGCGAGCGGGATCGCGAGTGCTATCAGCGTGCCCGCGAACACCAGCCCCGCCGCCGGGTTGCCCGCACGGATCAGCGCGAGCTCGTGGAACGGCGTAATGGCGACATAGACGGCGGTGGCCAGCGCCAGCAACCCGAGCGCCAAGGCGAACTGCACGAGCAGCACCGGCAGCCCGGTCGAGAGGGTGGAGAGGATGGTGTCCATGGCGCGTCCTTTAGAGCGGTTTCACGTAACTGCCAACCACCTCCCGGATAGCCTGCGGTGAGTCCCAAGGGCCACAGGTAGCAGTTTTTTTCTGGAGCGCGTTGATTGTGCTGGCGTGTCTGGCCCGGCCATGAGTCAAGACTGGGGTGGACAAGACCCCGACC
>JBBSIT010000124.1:0-8818 GCA_038231995.1 Acetobacterales bacterium
CGAGGGCCGCTTCACCGCCGGCGACCTGATCATGACCACGGTGTTGCGCGAACTCGTCGACTCCGGCGCCCTCTCGCGATTCCCGGCCCTCGACGCCCATCGCCGGCGATGCGAAGCACGCCCAGCGTTTGGCCGCGCGCTGGAGGCGCAGGTGCGGCCGTTTCGGGAGAACGCACCGGCGTGATCGCCGGGCTCTATCCTTTGTTTCACGCGGCTACCACTCGCCCAGACGCCCCCCGTGGAGTCCGGTCTCATCACCCGGCAGAGCGCGCATGCCGCGCTGCCGGCCGAGCTTAGCCGGCAAGCGACCGAGTAGCGGGCGCAAGATCCGGAGTGTCCAACCCGGTGCCGCCGGGCCAGTCTCCGCCTCGGACTGGAGAGCCCCATGCGACGCGCGGACTGGCTGCTGCTGATCGGATTATCCGTGCCGTGGGGATGCAGCTTCCTGTTCTTCAAGGTGCTCGTCGCCGAGATGCCGCCCATGAGCGTGGCGCTCGGCCGGGTCGGCATCGCGGCCGTCGTGGTCAACCTCGTCCTGCTCGCGCAAGGCGTGCGGCTCGGACGCTACCGCGCGCATTGGCGCGGCTTCCTGATGCTGGGGCTGCTCAACAACGCGGTGCCGTTCGCCTTGTTCGTCTGGGGCGAGACGCGCGTGTCGAGCGGTACGGCGGCAATCTGCAACGCCATGACGCCCGTGTTCACCGTGCTGGTCGCATGGGCGCTCGGCGGCGGGCGCTTGGCCTGGTACAAGCTGGCGGGCGTCGCCCTGGGCTTTGCCGGGGTCGGGGTGCGGGTCGGGCCGGAGGCGGTCGCAGGCGGGGATCTGCTGGGCAGCCTCGCCTGCCTCGGCGGCGCGCTGTCCTACGCGCTCGGGGCGCCGTTCATGGCGTCGCTGCGTGGCCTGCCGCCGTTCGCCGTCGCTGGGGCGCAGCTCCTGAGCAGCACGGCGATCCTGCTGCTGCCCGTGCTGCTGATCGACCGGCCCTGGACTCTGCCGATGCCGAGCGCCGAGGCCTGGGCGGCGCTCCTGGCGCTCGCGCTGTTCTCCACCGCATTCGCCTACCTGCTGTTCTTCCGCCTGGTCGCCAGCGCCGGCGCCGCCAATGCCATGTTGGTGACGTTCCTGATCCCGGTCACGGCGCTGCTGCTGGGCAACCTTGTGCTGGATGAGCCGATAACCCGGAGTGCCGTGCTCGGCACCGCCGTCATCGCCGCCGGCCTCGCCCTGCTTGACGGGCGCTGGCTTCCAAAGCGCTTTCACCCTGCCTGGGATCGCGGCAGCGGGGCCAGGCAGGGTGAGTAAGCGCGTGAGACAGAATCTAGAGTGTTTTTACCCTGATGCTGTCAGGGTAAAAACACTCTAGCCCGCCGAAGGGAACCCGTTTGACCCGCCTCATGCTGATTTTTCGGCCGATCGCCCTCCTGGCCCTGCTCGCCGGCCCCGTGCTGGGGCAGCCGGCGCCCGCCCCGCCGCGCACCGAGGCGCGTCAGGAAACCGCCGCCCCCGCGCTGGATCGCAGCACGGAGCACACGCTCAGCCTGCCGAGCCGCGCCCCGCTGCGCTTCACCGCCGCCGTCTCCACCGTGCGGCTCTCGAACGACGCGGGCGCTGCGCAGGCGGACCTCGTGCTGACCAGCTTCGTGGCGCCTGGGGAGAACCGCCCCGTCACCTTCGCCGTCAATGGCGGGCCGGGCGCGTCCTCGGCCTGGCTCAACCTCGGTGCGCTCGGCCCCTGGCGCCTGCCGATGGGGGACGGCGCGCCCAGCCCGGCGATGCCGCCCGTGCTGGTGGACAACGCCGAGAGCTGGCTGCCCTTCACCGACCTGGTGTTCATCGACCCCGCCGGCACCGGCTACAGCCGCGTGCTCGGCGGCGACGAGGCGCGCCGCCGGCTGTTCTCGGTCGAGGGCGACGTCTTCTCGATCGCCGAGGCGATCCGCCGCTGGCTGGAGGCGAACGGCCGGCTGGCGTCGCCCAAATTCATCGCCGGCGAGAGCTATGGCGGCTTCCGCGGTCCCCGATTGGCCCGCGCGCTGCGGCAGGAGCAGGGCGTCGGCGTCGCCGGGCTGGTGCTCCTCTCCCCGGTGCTGGATTTCGGCGGGCGGCAGAACGAGCTCGATCCGCTGAACTGGGTGGCCCGCCTGCCCAGCATGGCCGCCGCCGCCAGCGCCGCCCCCGGCCGCGCCGCACTGCGCGAGGCGGAGGAGTATGCCGCCGGCGACTACCTGCTCGACCTCGTGCGGGGCGAAAGCGACCAAGCTGCGGTGGCGCGGGCGAGCGAGCGGGTCGCGGCCCTGACCGGGCTCGACCCGGCGTTGGTGCGGCGCCGGGCCGCACGGGTGGACCTCGGCACGTTCCTGCGCGAGCGCGGCTCCCATGCGCCCGGCGAGCCCGCCCGCATAGCGAGCGCCTACGACGCGACGATCACCATCCCCGACCCGTTCCCCGCCGCCGCCGAGAACCAGGCGCCCGACCCGGTGCTCACCGGCCTGCGCGCTCCGCTGACCAGCGCGGCCATCGCGATGTACACCGGGCGCCTCGGCTGGCACCCGGAGGCCGGCCGGCGCTACGAGGTGCTGAGCGACTCCGTGAACCACGCCTGGGACTACGGCCGCGGCGGCCGGCCGGAGAGCCTGAGCTCGCTGCATTTCTCCCTGGCGCTCGACCCCGGGTTCCGCGTGCTGGTGGCGCACGGGCTCTATGACCTCGTGACGCCCTACTTCGCCAGCAAGCTGCTGCTCGATCAGCTCCCGCCGATCGGGCCGGATGGCCGGGTGCGTCTGCGCGCCTACCCCGGCGGCCATATGTTCTACGCGCGCGACGGCTCCCGCGCGGCGTTCACGGCTGATGCCGAGGCGCTGATCGGAGCGGCAGCAGGCACGCCACCGCCGCCAACGACACCAGGCCCAGCAGCAGGAACACCTGCCGCGCCGGCCACGCGCTGAGCAGGAGTGCGGCGAGCGTCGGCGCCGCGGCCTGCGCCAGCAGCACCGGCAGTGCCAGCCGGCCGATCCGCGTGGCGTAGCCCTCGGCGCCGAACAGGTAGAGCGGCAGGGCGCCGCGGCTGATTGTCAGGATGCCGTTGCTCATGCCGTAGCCGAGCACGAACAGCAGGCTCGCGGCCCAGAGCGGCGCCCCGGCGGCGAGGCCCGCCACCGAGAGCGGCAGCAGGAGCGCGCCGACCCAGGCCATCGTTATCGGCGTCCATCGCCCGCCACCCAGCATGTCCGCCACCCGGATCGCGACCTGCGCCGGGCCGATCATCGAGGCGAGCGCGACCGCGGCGGCGGTGTCCAAGCCCGCCCCCTCCAGCAGCGACGGCCCCTTGATCGAGATGGTGGCGGAGATCGCGGCGCGGATCGTGAAGAACGCGGCCACGAAGCCGAACACCGCGCGGCCATTCGCGGGCGCGGCGCCAGTGGCGGCCGGAAGCGCCACGCTGGTTTGGCTCGGCACCGCTGGGACCAGGAGCAGGATGAGCGGCAGGTTGACGCCGAGCAGCACGGCCGCGTAGCCCAGCAAGGTCGGCCGCCAGCCCCAGGCCGCGATCAATGCGGCGCCCGCCGGCCATCCCACCGTGCTCGCGAACCCGCCGACCAGGGTGACGCCGGTGATGGCCGGCCGCGCGGCGGCGCCCAGCGTGCGGCCCAGGGTGGCGAATGCCGCGTCGTACAGGCCGCCCGCCATGCCTACACCCAGCACGGTCCAGCCCGCATACCAGCCGCCCAGCCCGGCGCTGCCGGCGAGCACCGCGAGACCCGATGCCTGGATCACGGTGGCGCCCGCCAGCACGGCGCGGCCACCCAACCGGTCGATTCGCCGGCCGACCCACGGCGTGCACAGCCCGCTGACCAGCAGCGCCCAGGAGAACCCGCCCACGACGGCCGCCTGGCTGGCGCCGAAGCTGGCGGCGACCGCGGCTGTGGCGACGGCCGGCACGTAATACGTGGTGGCCCAGGCCAGGAGCTGAGTCAGTCCAAGGCAGAGTGTCAGCCGGTGTCGGGAGGGCACCGGGCGATGGTAGCCTCGTAGGTCTAGCCGGCCCAGCCCTCGATCAGCGTCGCCAGCGCGTCGGGCGCGTCGAACGGGATCATGTGGCGGCTGCCGGGCAGGGTCGTGAGCGTGGCGCCCGGGATGCGGCCGACGATCTCGCGCTCCAGCAGCGCCGCGGGGGTGGTCGTGTCATCCGCGCCGGCGACGACGTGCACCGGGACGGCGATCCCGGCGGCGTCCGTGCTGATGTCCTCGCGCGAGCCGCGCTCCACCCACCACTCCCATGCCGCGCGGGAGGTGCGCAGGCTGTCGCCGATCAGGCGCTCCAGCACGGGCCGCTCGCCGGCGCGGGCGCTGATCTCGCGGGCTGTCGCGACTGCCGCGGCGGGGTTGCCGAGGGCTGCGAGCATGGCGGCGCGGTCCGGGATCGGCTCGGGCGTGAGCGGGGAGGACGCGACCAGGACCAGCGCCGCCAGCCCTGCCGGGTTCCGCGAGGCGAGCAGGGTCGCGATCTTGCCGCCCATGGAGTGCCCGACCAGGATGTGGCGGCCGAGCGGCGCCGTTATCGCGGCCACGTCGTCGGCCCAGTCGGCCAGGGTGGCGCCGGGTTCCGGCGGCGGGGACGCGCCGAAGCCGCGCAGGTCGGGAACTATGCAGCGATAGCGGCCGGCGAGGCGCTCCACGACCGGCTCCCAGGACAGCGCGGAGCCTGCGAACAGGTGCAGCAGCACGAGCGCCGGGCCGCCCTGCCCGGCATGCAGCACGTGCAGCGGAGGCCGGGTCATACCGCCACCTTGAGCCGCGCCGGCCGGCCCGTCACGTCGAACATCTCGCCGTGCGGCATGAGGCTGATCTGGCCGAACTCGCGGATGAGCGCGCGGAACTCGGCCGCCACGGGACGGGGCTTGCGGTCGAGGTCATACAGCCCGCAGGCGAACACGCGGTCGTTCTTCTCGGCGAGCTGGGTGTCCCAGTCGATCTGGTCGGTCAGGCTGTACCAGGTGAAGCCCAGCACCGGCACGCCGTCGCTGCGCATGCGCATGACGTTCATCCATTGCTTCCACAGCCACGCCGGCGCCGCGTCGGGGTGCTCGACATTCGTCTCGGTGTGCATCACCGGGCGCTTGTAGCGCTGGTAGTATTGGTGGGTGATGGCGTACCAGCCCATGACGTCCTCGGCCGAAAGGCGGGTGCCGTCCGGCGTCAGGATGTGCTCGTTGCGGCCGTAATAGTCGTTGCCCATGATCTGGTGGCCCGGCGGCTCGCCCAGCATGAACCACTCGTACTCCGCCCGCGTCAGCCCGTTGTCCATGAGATAGAGCAGCATCTCGGCGTCGGGGATGTTGGCGTAGAGCAGGTCGAGCGGGATGAAGCGCTGCTTGTTGATCAGCCGCACCGCGTCGGACTGCACCGTGCGGGCCTCGTGGGTGTACTCGGCCGACTCGCTCTGCACGATCACGGCGTCGGGCCGGTGGCGCACGATGGCCTGGGTCGCCATGATGCTGGCGGCAGCCAGGTGCTTGATCGCGGTGACAAAGGGGCGGTCGCCGCGCAACTGCTCGTTCCACAGCCCGTCCTTGGCGCTGACGCGGGCGGAGACGTAGATCTCGTTGACCGGCGTCCAGTGCCGCACCCACGGGTAGCGCTCGGCCACGGCGCCGGCATAGGCGGCGAAGTGGATGGGCAGCTCGGGGTTCTGGAAGTTGCCCAGCCAGTCCGGCACGCCGAAATGCAGCAGGTCGAGGATCGGGGTGATGCCGAGCCGCCGGATCTCGGGCATCACCTGGTCGGCGAAGCTCCAGTCGTAGCGGCCGGGGCCGCGGTGGATGAGGTGGTAGGGCAGGCCGTAGCGCAGCACCTTGAGGCCGAGGTCGCGGACCAGGGCGAGGTCCTCGCGCCAGCGGTCGTAATGGCCGCATTCGGCGAGCATGTCGCGGCGGATGGACCCCTGGCCGATGGTGGGATAGCTGCACTCTATGCCGGTGGCGAAGGCGAACTCGCCGGGCGACCCGGTCGGCAGCCCGCTTCCGTCGGCGCCGGACGCGCCGCCGAACTCGTCGCCCGCGTAGCCGCCGTCGCCGAGCTCGCGCTTGATGATGTCCAGGAAGCTGCCGGCCATCTAATGCACACCCTTAAGGAAGCGGTCCGCCGTGCGCAGCGACAGCGCCATGATGGTGAGCGCCGGGTTGACGGACAGCGCCGAGGGGAAGACCGAGTTGTCGCAGAGGACCAGGTTCGGGTGGCCGAAGGCGCGGCCGTCCGCGTCCACCACGGCGTCATCCTCAGTCCAGCCCATGCGGCAGGTGCCGATCGTGTGGGCGTAGCGCGGGAAGGCCCAGATGTCGCGCGCGCCGGCGGCGGCCCAGATCGCGCGCATGGTGCGCTCGGCATGCGCCGTCATGCGCTGCTCGTTCTCGCCCGCGCTGAAGTGGATGCGCGGCTTGGGCAGGCCGCGGGCGTCCAGCTCGCCGGACAGCTCCACGCGGTTGTCCGGGTGCGGCAGGCACTCGCCCAGGATGTTGATGCCGGCTACGTGATTGTAGCCCTGCATGTGGTCGAGCATCGCCTGGCCCCATAGGCCGCGGCCGCGGGCGACCTGGCTCGCGTAGGTCACGGGCATGACGCCGATGCTCTGCAGCAGGTAGCCGCCGGCGAAGTCGGCGTCGGCGGGCCGGTGGGTGTCCTCGCTGATGAGGCCGCCGGGCATGCCCTTGAAGGGGCGCGCGTCCTCGTCGAACGTGCCCCAGAGCTGCAGGCCGGCATGCGCCATGAAGTGCCGCCCGACCGGGCCGCGGCCGAGCCGGTTCAGCAGCATGAGCCGCGGCGTCTCGACGGCGCCCGCACAGAGGAACAGCGCTCGGCAGGGCTGGCGCTCCTCCAAGCCGTCGCGCATCGCCACCACGGCCGTGACCCGGCCGGACGCGTCGGTCTCGATGCCGGTGACGAAGGTGTTGGCGCGTATCTCGGCAACCGCGGCCACGGCGAGCGGGATGTAGGTGACGTCCATGCTGCCCTTGGCGCCGGTGCTGCAACCGGCTTGGCAGAAGCCGCGGTTGGTGCAGGCGGGCGCCGTCCCGATGCCGGGCCGGTGATAGGCGCGGGACGGCGCTGCGTTGGCGGCGGGCGAGGTGCAGATGCCGAGCGCTGCGCAGCCGCGCTGCATGAGCTGCGCCGCCCCGTTGAGCGGCAGCGGCGGGAGCGGGTACGGCGTGCGCGGCGGCCCCCACGGGTAGGGCGAGGGACCGGAGACGCCCAGCACCCGCTCGATCTCGTCGTAGTAAGGCGCCAGCTCGGCATGCTCGATGGGCCAGTCGGCGCCCACGCCGAACTCGGTGCGGAGACGGAAATCGTCGGCTTGGGCGCGCGGAACGTAGGCGGTGTAGTGCAAGGTCGAGCCGCCGACGCCGGTGCCGGAGTTGTTGCGGCCGAACGCGACCGGGTCGGCGCCGGCGCTGAGCCGCTCGTCGTTCCAGAACAGCGGGGACTGCGCGCGCTCGTCGGTGGCGAACTCGCGGGGCGGGTCCCAGTGGCGTCCCGCTTCGAACACGACGACGCTCAGCCCGGCCTGGGCCAGCCGGGCCGCGAGCGGCGCGCCGCCGGCCCCAGCGCCGATCACCACGGCATCCACGAGCTCAGCCACGCAGGGCAGCCGGCTCGCGGTCCTCGCGCTCATCGAGGCCGATGCGCCGCCAGCCCGGCGCGTCCGCCATGCCGGCGTAGCCGATCGCCTCCTGCGCCAGCGGGTGAGCGAAGAATATCTCGGTCGCCTCGGCCAGCAGCTCCTCGAAGAAGCGGTCCGCCGGCATCGCCTGCCAGGTCTCGCCCGGCGCCGTGCCGCCCTGCACCGCTGACAGCACCGTGTCCTGCCCGGCCGGCGCTAATTGGGTGAAGGGAGCGCCGAAGATCGCCTGGGCCGTTTGGTCCAGCCCCGCCATCCCGCGCCGGTACGCCTCGCGATCGGGCGGCAGGGCGTCGTAGCGCCACCCGTCGCATGTGCCGGCCGCGAGCCGTTCGTCGATCGGGCCGGCGATGTCGATGCCGGGCCGGGGCAGCAGGCGGGCGCAGGCGGCGGCGAGGGTGGCGAACTCGGAGCCGGTGAGATATCGCGCGCCCGCCGGAGGCGGGGCCAGCCGCGCCCGCAATGCGTCGCGCGTCGCCGCCGTCACGGCGTCCGTATCGAGCAGCGCGCGGACGAAGCCGGCGGGGTAGGTGTCCGGTGCGCTAATTGCCGGTCCGCCCGGGCGCCAGCGGCGGGGAGCGCATGATGAGGTGGGGCGACTTGTCCCCCCGCGTGCCGCCGTTCAGCGGCGCGGAGAGCGGCAGTTGCGCCACCGTGACGTAGAGCAGCCCGTCCGTCCCGAAGGTGAGCCCGTCCGGCCACAGCATGTCGGGGTGCGTGGCGAAGCGGCGATACTGCCGGTCGCGCGCGGGGATCACGCCTATGGCGCGGCCGCCGACCTCGGTGAGATACAGGTTGTCCTCGGAATCGATGGCGATGCCGCCGCAATTCGGGCGGTCGGCGTAGCGCTCGACCCGGCCGGCGAGGTCCGTCGCGCCCAGCGTGCCGTCGAGCAGGTCCGCGACCCGCACGCGATAGACCGACCCGCCGCTCAGCGGCCCGTGATAGAGCCACTCCGAGCGGTAATCGAGTGCCAGGCCGTCGCAGCCGACCCGCATGGGCGACTTGCTGCCGTCCTTCGCCAGCTTGATCATCTCGCGGCCGTCCACGAGGACCGGCACCGCTTCGGACCGGGTCGATGCGGTGCCCTGCAGCACCCGGCGCGCCAGGCCGCTCGCGAGGTTGACCACGATCAGCGCGCCCTC
>JBBSIT010000125.1:0-8779 GCA_038231995.1 Acetobacterales bacterium
AGTTGGCGCGCCCGGGCCAGCACGCGATCGGTGAACGCGCCGGCGCTGCCGAGATAGCCGGCCGGGTCGGTGAGCCGCGCTATGGCGCCGGCGTCCAGCCTGGCGGCGACCTCCGACTCCCCCGACAGCGCCTGGGAGAGCGGGATGCCGCGCTCCAGCGCCGCGTCGCAGGCGTGCTTGACGGCATGGTGCGCCGCCTCCCGCCCGAGCAGCGGTGCTAAGCCCATCATGACGGCCTCGGCCATGATGAGCCCGCCCGTGGCGTCGAGGTTGCGGCGCATGCGGTCCGTGTCCACCACCAGCCCCTCCATGAGCGCGCGCATATGGACCAGCGCGCCGTGCGCCAGCACGAAGCATTGCGGCAGCGCGAGCGCCTCGGCCTGCCACGGCCCGGTCGCCCGCTCGTGGTCGCCCGCCATCGCGCCCTGCATCAGCGGCGCCAGCGCCTGCACACCGCGCGCGGCGGCGATGACGTATTCCGACGCGATCGGGTTGCGCTTCTGCGGCATGGTCGAGCTACCGCCGCGCCCGGCCTCGTACGGCTCGGACACCTCGGCCACCTCGGTCTGCGCCAGCAGGATCACGTCGGTGGCGATCTTGGCCAGGCTGCCGCTGAGCAGGCCGAGGAAGGAGACCGTCTCCGCCACGCCATCGCGCGCCCCGTGCCACGGCGCATCGGGCGCGATCAGGCCCAGTTCCGCCGCCAGCTCCTCCATGACCGCGACGCCGCGGTCGCCGAGCGACGCCAGGGTGCCGACCGCGCCGCCGAGCGAGACGCGCAGCACGCGCGGGCGAAGCTGGTCCAGCCGCTCGACATGCGCGAGCAGCGGTTGCAGCCAGCCCGCGCATTTCAGGCCGAACGTGATGGGCAGGGCGTGCTGCAGGTGGGTGCGGCCGGCCATCACGGCGTCGCGGTGCCGACCGGCCTGCCCGGCCAGGGCGCGGATGACCGCCAGCAGCTCGGCGCGCACCAGCGCCAGCCCGTCTCGCATCTGCAGCACGAGCGCGGTGTCCATCACGTCCTGCGTAGTGGCGCCCCAATGGGTCCAGCGCCCGGCCTCGCCTGCCGCGCGGGACAGCCCGGCGACGACGCCCACCACGGGATAGCCGACCCGGCGCGCGCTCGCCGCCAGCTCCGCCATATCCAGCGCCTCGACGCGGGCCGCCGCCGTGATCGCCGCGGCGGCGGCCTCGGGGATGATGCCGAGTCGCGCCTGCACCCGCGCCAGCGTCGCCTCCACATCGAGCATGCGCTGGAAGCCGGCGCGGTCGTCGAACACCGCGCGCATGGCGTCCGAGCCGTACAGCGTGCCGAACACCACGCTGTCCGCGGGATTGACGGCCATGGCTACACGTCCAGGAAGGCAGTCTCGCCCTCGCCTTGCAGGCGGATGTCGAGGCGCCAGGCGCCGCTGCCTTCCTGCGGGGCGATCAGGGTGGCGCGGCACACCGGGTCGGGGATGGACTGGAGCAGAGAGTCGGCCGCGTTGAGCGGGTCGCCGTCGAAATAGGCCCGCGTCGTGAGCGCGCGCAGCAGGCCGCGGGCGAAGATGGTGATCGCCAAATGCGGCGCCTGCACTGCGTTGGTCTCGCCGCCGGCCGGCATAGTGTTGTTTTCGGTGCCTGCCGGCACGGGGCCGGGGCGCAGGGTGGTGAAGCGGAAGCGGCCCTCGGCGTCGGTGGCGCAGCGGCCGAAGGCGGGGAAGCGGGGGGATTGCGGCGGGTCGGCCTGCCAGAGCTCGACGCAGGCGTCCGTCACCGCCTGCCCGGCGCCGTCGGTGATGGTTCCGGCGAAGGTGATGCGCTCGCGGTCCGGGTGGTCCTGCTCGGCGCCGTGCCGGGTCAGGTCGGCCCATTCGGGGTGGGCGAGCCCGTGCCAGAACGGGCCGATGGTCTGGCTGCTGGTGGCGGCGGGCATCAGTGCGCGTCCCCCTCGTCCTCGAACGGCGTCGCGCCGCGGCCGCGCAGGGTGATGTCGAAGCGGTAGCCCAGCGCCCATTCCGGCTGGGTCAGGCCGAGGTCGAATACGGCGACCAGCCGGTTGCGGGCGGCCTCGTCCGCCACGGTGTGGAAGATCGGGTCGAGCGCCAGCAGCGGGTCGCCGGGGAAGTACATCTGGGTGATCAGCCGGGTCGCGTAGCCCGGGCCGAACAGGCTGAGATGGATGTGGTTGGGCCGCCAGGCGTTGGCGTGGTTGCGCCAGGGATAGGCGCCGGGCTTGATGGTGGTGAACCGGTAGGCGCCCTCCGCGTCGGTGAACACGCGGCCGAGGCCCTCGAAGTTGGGGTCGAGCGGCGCGTCGTGCATGTCGGAGGCGTGGGCATAGCGCCCGGCGGCGTTGGCCTGCCAGATCTCGATCATGCTGTGCGGCACGGGGCGCCCGTCCTCGTCCAGCACGCGGCCCGCCACGATGATGCGCTCGCCCAGCGCCTCGCGGCCGCCGACCCGGCTGAGATCCGCCATCGGCGGGAACGCGTCGGGCAGGAAGCGGGGGCCGCCCAGCTCGGTCGCGGTGTGCGGCAGGGGCACTAGCGGCGCCGTGGGATGGCGCAGGCGGGTGCTGCCGTATTCCGGCGAGTCGTTGGGCGGTTGGGTGCCCGGGGCGTAGGGGCGGAACCCGGTCTGGTCGTGCGCTGCCTGTGTCATGCTGCCCTCCCGTTCACGATCGCGACGGCTGGACTGTGCGCGCGCCCGGCGGTCCCGCGCAACGGGGCGCCTCGGTCGCGCCGCCCAGGAACAGCGCGGCGATCCGCGGGTCATCCAGGATGCGGGCGGCGGTGTCCACGATGCGGGTCTGGCCGAGCTCCAGCACGATGCCGTAATCGGATATCTGCAGGGCGGACCGGGCGTTCTGCTCGATCATCAGAACCGAGACGTCGCGGCCGCGCAGTTCCCGCAGGATGGCGAACGTCTCCTGCACCATCAGCGGCGACAGGCCGATGCTGGGTTCGTCGATCAGCACCAGCTTGGGGTCGAGCAGCAGCCCGCGCACCACTTCGAGCTGCTTCTGCTCCCCGCCGGACAGGGTGGACGCCTGCTGCCCGGCCTTGTGCCGCAGGGCCGGAAACCGGTCCAGCGCCGCCTCGACCCGCGCCGGCATGTCGGTGATGCCCCGCCCGGCCGCAACGCCGCCGAGCTCCAGGTTGTGCCGCACGGACAGCTCGGGGAAGATGTTGCGCCCCTGCGGCACGTAGCAGATGCCCGCCTCCAGCAGCGCGCGCGGCGGCCGGTTGGTCACGTCCTTGCCGTCGAACGTGACCGTCCCCGAGCGGGCGCGCAGCAGGCCGAACACGGTCTTGAACACGGTGGACTTGCCTGCGCCGTTGGGACCGATCACCGTCGTGATGGCGCCGCGCGGCACGTCGAACGTGGCGCCGTTCAGGATCGTCATCTCCCCGTAGCCGGCGACCACGTCGCGCAGCTGCAGGATGGGATCAGTGACCGAGATAGGCATCGATCACCGCCGGGTCGGCGCGTATGTCCGCCGGCGCGCCCTCGGCGAGCAGCCGGCCCTCCGCCAGCACGATGACGCGGGTGCAGAGCGACATGACGAACTCCATGTTGTGCTCGATCACCACGAAGGTCGCGCCCTGCTCGCGGTTGATGGCCTGCAGACGCTCCTTCAGGCTGGCGAGCATGGTGGGGTTCACCCCGCCGGCCGGCTCGTCCAGCAGCACCAGGCGCGGCCCGCCCATGAACGCCATCGCGGCGTCGAGCAGCTTCTGCTGGCCGTAGGACAGCCCGCCCGCCCGCTCCCCGGCCAGGTGCGCGAGCTGGAAGAAGCCGATCATGCGGTCCGCCGCCCCGCGCAGCCCGGCGTCGCGCGGGCCGAACAGCCGGGTCGCCATGCTGCCCACGTGCTCCTGCCCGGCCAGGATCAGGTTCTCCCGCACCGTGAGCTGCGGGAACACCTGCAGCAACTGGAATGTGCGGCTGACGCCCAGGCGGTTCAGGTCGCACGGCCGCATGCCCGTCACCGTGCGGCCGTCGAGCCGGACCTCGCCCTCGGTGGGCTTGAGCTGGCCGAGGATGCAGTTGAACAAGGTGCTCTTGCCGCAGCCGTTCGGGCCGATGATGCCGAGGATCTCCCCCTCGCGCACCTCGAACGACACGCCGTCCACCGCGGTGATGCCGCCGAAGCGCTTGCGGATGCCGGCGACCTGCAGGACGGCCGTCACGGCGCGGCGCCGAACGAGGATGCGGACGCGGCGCGCGCCGCCGAGGCCGCCCGGGCGTTGCGGCGCGTAACGATCCGGTCGAGGATGCCGAGCAGGCCCTGCGGCGAGTAGGCCAGCAGCACCATGACCAGCAGCGTGTAGAGGATCAGGTAGAGCCCGCCGGTGAAGCGCAGCCACTCCGGCAGCAGCACGGCGATGAGCGCGCCGAGGAACGGCCCCAGGAAGAACCCGGCGCCGCCGACGATCACCATCAGCAGCAGGTTAAGCGACAGCCCGAGAGTGAACGGCGTGGGGTCCACGAACTCGACGAGCGGAGCGTAGAGCACGCCGGCTATGCCGCCGAGCGCCGATCCGATCGCGAAGGCCATCAAGGTGTAGCGCCTCGTATCGACCCCGAGCGACATGGCCCGCATCGGGTTCTCGCGCAGTGCCACGAAGGCGCGGCCCCAGGGCGAGCGGACCAGCCACAGCACGGCGGCGGACACGACGGCGAGGGACGCCAGGCACACCCAGTAGAAGGCGAGCGGCGAGGCGACCGACCAGCCGAGGAGGCCCGGGCGCGGCACGTCGGTGATGCCGTAGATGCCCTTGGTCAGCCACTCCTCGTTGCGGAACACCAGGTAGGCCAGGGTGGAGAAAGCGAGCGTCACGAAGGCGAGGTAATGGCCCTGCACGCGCAGCGCGGGATAGCCGAGCAGCCAGCCCACGACGAAGCAGAGTGCGACCGCGACGACGAGGGCGAGGACCAGCGGCCATCCCGCCGTGGTCATGATCGCGGCCGTGTAGGCGCCGAGGCCGACGAAGGCGCCCTGGGCCAGCGATACCTGCCCGGCGTAGCCGAGGGTCAGGTTGAGCCCGATCGCCGCGATGGTCATCACGGCCCACATGCTCAGGATGTACAGCCCGTAGCGGTCCAGCCCCAGCGGCAGCAGCACCAGCAGCAGGCACGCGGCCAGGACGGCGGCGGCCGTCGCGGTGCGGGAGAGGGTCACACCGTGCGCTCCTCGGCGCGCCCGAGCAGGCCCTGCGGACGGAGCAGGATGACGGCGACCAGCAGGAACAGCGGGATGGCGCCGCGATACTGGGTCGAGACATAGGCGGCGCCCAGATTGTCCACGACGCCGAGCAGGAAGCCGCCGGCGATGGCGCCGCGGACCTGGTTGAACCCGCCGACGATGGCGGCGATGAACGCGGCCAGCCCCAGCGTCTCGCCGCTGCTGAACTTGGCCAGGTAGATCGGCGTGATGAGCAGGGAGGCGAGCGACACCAGGGCCGCGTTGATGAGGAAGGTGTAGAGGACCATGCGCTCCACGGGGATGCCCAGGATGCGCGCCACCGTCGGGTTCTGCGCCACGGCCTGCATCTGCCGCCCCGTCGAGGTGCGCGAGAGCAGCAGTTGCAGCAGCACCACGGCGACGACGGCCAGCGCCAGCACGCCCAGGCTCTGCAGCGAGACCGGCACCCCGAACAGGTCGATCGCACCCTCCGGCGCCACGGAGGGGAACGGCTGCGCCTCGGCCGAGAAGAACTCCTTCACGGATTCCCGCATGAACAGCGACAGCGCCATGGTGGCGATAGCGAGCGGCAGCACGCCGTGGCGCAGCATCGGGTTTACCAGCAGCCGCTTGAAGCCGAGGCCGAGCACCAGCAGCGTGACGGCGATGCCGGCCAGCACGGCCAGCGGGAATGGCAGCCCGGCATGCGCCGCCGCCAGCATGAAGAAGGCCGGCAGCATCACGAACTCGCCCTGAGCGAAGTTCACCGTCTGCGACGTCTGCCAGAGCAGGGTGAAGCCGAGCGCGACCAGGGCGTCGAACGACCCGGTCGCCAAGCCCGAGACGCCCTGGTTGAGGAAGTTGGCCATGCGGCCCCTAAAGCGGCTTCAACTCGATCGGACCCGCGCTTGGGTCCGATCGAGTTGAGTAGCCGCGTGAAACAAAGGCTGGAGCAGGTTCCGTTTCGCTGAACATGCTCTAGTTGCCGAGCTTGGGCAGCACCTCGCGCACGATCTGGTGGCCGTCCTCGACCTCGACCATGAAGCTCTGGCGGTCGAGGTCGCCCTTGGCGTCGTACGTCACCTCCATGAGGATGCCGGGCTCCTGCGCCGGGGTGATGGTCATGCCGTGCAGGGTGTCGGAGAACGCGCGGCCGTCCACCTTGCCCATACGCTCGGTCACGGCCTTGATGATGTACACGGCCAGGTACCCCTTGATGCCGTTATGGTCCGGCACGTAGTTGTACTTGCCCTGGAACCGGTTGCGGAACTCGGCGACGGCCGGCACCGGCGCGTCGGTGGTCAGCCCGACATGGCCGCGCGCGCCGTTGGCCGCGTCGCCCGCCAGCTCGATCACCTTCTGCCCGGTGAGCGTGGTCTCGCCGATCAGCGGCATGGTCACGCCCTGCTTGCGCAGCTCCTTAAGCATGCGCGCGCTCTCCTCCTCGTTCAGATAGAGGAAGGCCGCGTCCGCGCCGCTGTTCTTGATCTTCAGCGCGTCGGCCGCGAAATCGGCCTGGCCCGCCTCGGTGGACAGGTCGGCCACCACGCGCACGCCGCGCTTGGCGAGCTCGGGCAGGATCGAGTCCCGCCCGCCCTTGCCGAAATCGTTGTTGACCCAGGCGATGGCGACCGTCTTCGCCTTGAGTTCCTCTGCGATGTAGCGCGCGACCTTGGGCATGCTGGATTGCTGGCCGAAGCTGGTGCGGAACAGGTTGGGGTTGCCCGCCTGGGTCAGCTCGGCCGCCTCGCCGCCCATGATCTGCGTCACCCCGGCGTTGCGCGCCAACGACGCCGTGACCTTGACCGAGCCGGAGTATCCGGGGCCGAGCAGCACGTAGGGATTGCTGTCCAGCGCCCGCTGCACCTGCGCGCGGGCCACGCCGGGGTTGGACTGGCTGTCGGCGTGGGTGACCTCGAGCTTGCGGCCGAGCACGCCACCCTTGGCGTTGATCTCGGCGACGGCCAGGTCGATGCCGTTCTTCCAGTTGGTGCCGACCGTGGCGCCGCCGCCCGACAGCTCCGCGACGTCGGCAAGGCGGATCGGCGGGCCGGATTGCGCCAGTGCTCCCGCCGCATGCAGACCCATGAACGCGACGCACGCGAGCGCGCCAGTCAGCTTGAGGCCGTCCATCCCGTTTCTCTCCCGTTTATACCCCCAGTTTCGATCCGACTGGTCAGACCATGTCAACCCGGATCAGCGGCGCCTCACGCCGGAGTCCCGCGCCGGCGCAGCAGGCCCGACTGCAGCAGCACGACGAAGGCGACCGCCACGGGGGGCAGCACGACCCAGTTGACCGCCGCCCAGCCGAGAGTGGCCAGCAACTCCCCCGACGCGAAGGAGCCGATCACCATGGTGCCGAACACGATGAAATCGTTGAACGACTGCACCCGGGTGCGCTCCTCCGGCCGGTGCGTCTCCAGCACCATGGCGGAGGCGCCGACGAAGCCGAAGTTCCAGCCGAGGCCGAGCAGCACGAGCCCCAGCGTGAAATGCGCGGCCGTGATGCCGGTGAGCCCGGTGGCCGCGGCCAGCAACGTGATCACGAGCCCGGCGGCCACGACGCGGTCCGCCCCGAACCGCGCGATCAGCGCGCCGGTGAAGAAGCTCGGGGCATACATCGCGACGATGTGCCACTGGATCGCGAAGTTGGACGCGGACAGCGGCAAGCCGCACATGTGCATCGCGAGCGGCGCCGTGGTCATGACCAGGTTCATCAGCGAGTAGGACACCACGCCGCACACCGCCGCCGTCACGAAGCGCGGCTGCCGCATGATGACCCAGAGCGGCCGCCCGGCGGACCGCTCGGCCGGCGCCGGCCGGGGCAGGTCCACGCCGGCGAGCACGGCGGCCGCGATCACCGCGACGCCGGCCTGCGCCAGGTAGCTCACGGCGAACAAATAGGGGTGCCAGAGGTCCATGGTCCAGGTCACGAGCTGCGGCCCGAGCACGCCGGCGAACACGCCGCCCGCCATGACCCAGGACAGCGCACGCGACCGGAACGCCGCACTCGCCCCGTCCGCGGCGGCGAAGCGGAAGGACTGCACCACCGAGGCGTACAGCCCGCCGAGCAGGGTGGCGAGGCAGTAGAGCGGGAACGAGCCGAGCACGACGGCGAGCGCCGCCAGCAGCCCGGCGGCCATGCCGCAGCTCGTGCCGGTGAGGAACGCCGCCCGGCGCCCATGGTTGCGGGCGATCCAGCCGGTCGGCAGGGTCCCGGCCGCCATGCCGACGACGAACACCGAGATCGGCACGGTGGCGTAGGCTGGGTCGGGCGCGAGCTGCGAGCCGATGATCGCCCCCGTGGCGAAGATCACCGACGCGTTCGCCCCGGCCAGCGCCTGGCCGGCCGCGAGACGCAGCACGTTGGCGCGGGCGCGCCGGTCGCCGTCCTCATGGATGAGCTGGGCGTTGGCTGAGGACACGGCAGGGACGCTCCTGGGATTGCGGCGCCTGGTTATGCCACGTTTTCCTCGCCGCGCCCTACCCCTGGACGGGATGCCCCGGCCGGGTGCAGCCTTGCGTCCTCGTCATGGAAGGGTGCCGCCGATGCCTCGCCGTTTCGTCCAGTCCGCTCTCGGGGCCGCCCTCGGCCTGCTCCTCGCC
>JBBSIT010000126.1:0-8720 GCA_038231995.1 Acetobacterales bacterium
GTCACGACCAGCGCCAGCGCCGGATTGCCAGTCCCGATCAGCAGGGCGACGGCGGGCAGCAGCAGCAGTCCCACCGTAAGCGGCACGATCACGCGAAGGAACAGGCCATCCAAGGCATCCACGTCCCCGACCAGCCGGGCGAGGACATCCCCCGATCGCATGAAGCCAAGTCCCCCGGCAGAGCGGCCGGCGAGCTTGCGGAAGAACCACACCCGCAAGTCCGCAAGGGCACGAAACGTTGCCGCGTGCGTCACCAGGCGCTCCACGTAACGCAACAGCACGCGCGCGACGCCAAGACTCCGCATCGCGGTGGCCAGCGCTATGCCGCCGATCAGGACGGCTCCACCGTGGCTTGGCAGGGGTTGTTCAAGCTGAAACGCCGCCAGCACGAGCAACGCGATGCCGACGCCGGTCGATAGCAGCGAGGCGAGCAATCCAGCCGCCAGCCACCCGGCGCTTGCGCGCCAGAGCAGGACGATGCGGAGCAGCGCCTTCATGCAGCGCCCCGGGCATTCGCGAGGCGCCCGTCCCGCAGGTCGATGCGGCGCGACCCGAACGCGTGGGCGGCCGTGGAATGGCTCGCTACGATGACGGTGCGGCCGAGAGCGAGGCGTTGCAGGCTGTCGAGCAGATCCGTCTCGGTCGCACTGTCGAGATGCGCGGTCGGCTCGTCGAGCAGCAGCAACGGCGCATTCTTCAGGAACGCCCGCGCCACGGCGACCCTTTGCGCCTGGCCGCCGGAGAGGCCATGCCCGCCTTCGCCGACCGCCGTATCGAGGCCAAGCGGCAGGTGCTCGGCAAAGTCGGTCACCCGCGCGCTGCGGGCCGCCGCTTGGATCTCGGTGTCCGTCGCATCAGGTTGCGCGAAGCGGATGTTGTCCCGGATGCTTCCGGCGAACAGCACGGGCCGCTGCCCGACCCAAGCGGTGAACCGGGCGAGCGCCTGGGGAACGATCGTCGAGATATCCGCGCCATTGATCGTGATCGTGCCGGAGTCCGGCCGTGTGAACCCGAGCAGCAGCTCCAGCACCGTCGATTTCCCCGCGCCGGACGGTCCGGCCAGCACGAGCGTCTCGCCCGCAGCCACCCGGAAGCTCAGCCCGTCCAGGATGCGGCCGCGTGACGGGTCCAATGTGAGGCTTACATCCGTGAACGCGACGGTCATGCCGCTCGCCGCCACCGTCCGGGCTACCAGAGGCGCTTGCCGAACCGGCGGCGCCGGCAAGTCCGCCAGCGCCGCTGCCGCGCTGTCGGCTTGCAGACGGTCCTGATACGCCGCGGCGAAGGCGCGAAGCGGCGCGAAGAATTCCGGAACTAGCAGCAAGCCGAAGACCGCCAGCGCGTACCCGGCCGCGGATGCGTCCGCCAGGGTCGATGCGTAATGCAGGGCCAACGCCACGATCGACCCGGCGAACGCAAAGTCGAGTGCTGCCGAGGACAGGAACGCCACCCGCAGGACGCGCATGGTCCGCCGGCGCAGCTCGTCGGCCGAGCTCGCGAGCGCGCGTGCCTGGTTATCGACCTGACCCGCCATCACGATGGTCGAGATCCCGCTGATCCGGTCGAGGAAACGCGCTTGCAGCCGGCTCAGCGCCTGGAACTGACGCTGCGACGCTGCAGCTGCGCCAAGGCCCGCCAAGGCCATTCCGAGAGGCACGATCAGGCCCGCTCCCGCGAGCAGCAGGCCGGCGAACGGGTCGGCAGAGCCCAAGCAGATCACGACGAGAGCCGGCCCAAGCGCCGCGATGCGAGTCGCCGGCAGCCAACGGCTGGACAACCCATCGAGCGCCTCGACGCGATCCACCACCAGCGACGTCAGCTCGCCCGTATGCGTGCTCCGCAACGCCGCCGGGCCGAGGTCGAGCAGGCGGGCAAGGAGGTCTGTCCTGACCCGCCTCCGCGCGACCGCGCCAGCGTGAAAGGCGTTCCGGTCCGCAGCGACCTGCAGAGCGGCCCGTGCCAATGATAGAAGTGCGAAGAGTGCGAGCCAGAGGCCCCTGTGCGGCTCGAAGCCGCTCACGAACGCCGCGATGCACCAAGCCTGCGCGATCGCTGCACCCGTCCCGGCGAGACCTATCAGGGTAGCGATCACGGTCGTCCGGCGGCTGAGCATGGCTTGCTGACGAACCCAGGCCCTGGCGACTTCGGATCTTGCCGTCATGTCATTGCCGCGAACGCATCCGCATCTAGCCTGCTGCGATCCATCTCTATTCCGCGAGCGCGCGGCGGGCAACCGCGGCAAGCCAGCTTGCGGCGGCTGGCAATATGGCGTCGTTGAAGTCGTATCCGGGGTTGTGCAGTTCGCGGCCTGGCGCCGATGGGCCGTTCCCGATCCAAACGAAGGCGCCCGGCTTCTCGCGCAGGTACCAACCGAAATCCTCGCCCGCCATGCTGGGCGGCATGTCGGTGCGTACGAGAAGTCCTGCATCGCTTGCCGCTGAACCAGCGAGCCTTGCCTCGTCTGCCGAGTTCACCGTCGCAGGCGCGCCACGGGCGATCTCGACCTCGGCCTTCATGTCGAACGTGAGCGCAGCACCGGCAACGATCCGGCGGATGCCAGCCTCGACCAGTTGCGTCACTTCCTCCCGATGCGTACGGAAGGTCCCACGCATCGTAGCAGCGCTTGGGATCTGGTTGACGGCGATCCCTCCATCGATCGTGCACATCGACAGGACGGCGGTGTCCGATGGATCGACGTTGCGAGCGACGATGGATTGCAGCATGACGAGCAGGTGGGCGGCAGCGAGCACCGGGTCTCGCGCCAGATGCGGCATCGCGGCGTGCCCGGCGTGCCCGTGCAAGGTGATGGTGACGCGTGCTCCCGCGGCCATCACGGCTCCGTCGTGGACGACCACCGTGCCCGCGGCCGGGCCCGGCCAGTTGTGATAGCCGAATATCCGCTCCATGGGGAAACGCTCGAAGAGTCCGTCGGCCAGCATAGCCTTCGCTCCGCCGAGGCCCTCCTCGGCGGGCTGGAACACGAACTGGACTGAGCCGGACCAATCGTCGGCACGCGCGAGGACGGCGGCAGCGCCGAGGAGACTGGCCGTGTGGCCATCATGACCGCACGCGTGCATGGTTCCGGGCGCCGTGGAAGCATACGGGAGACCGGTGGTCTCGGTGATCGGCAGCGCGTCCATGTCGGCGCGGAGACCGACGCTGCGGTTCGAGCTGCCGCGGGTGAGAGTCGCCACGACTCCCGTTCCGCCCACGCCGGCCGTGAAGGGAACGCCGATCTCTCGCAGGCGCTCGCACACGAACTCTGCGGTGCCATGCTCCCGCAGCGACAACTCCGGGTGGGCATGCAGGTGCCGCCGCCAGGCGACCAGGTCCGCGTTCAGCGCATCATGAACCACCTCGTGCATGCCCCAGATGTGCCGCTCCATCGCGAGCAGCGCAAGACTGCATGCGCTCTTAAGCTGCGGGTGGCAGCGAAGGGCTCCCGATCCGTTCGCGACGCAGCTTCATCCGCACGACATATCGGGTCCCATCGCCTTCCTCGACCGTCAGAGTGGCGCCGAGCTGCCGGGCGAAGCCGCGGATGAGGGTGATGCCTATGCCGTCCCGCGTGCCCGACTCAGTCTCGACCCGGCCTGCCGGCACTCCGATGCCATCGTCCTTGATGCTGAGTTCGGCATCGTCGGCGTCGGCGGCGAAGCGGACCGCGATGCGGCCGCGCCGTCCCCGGGGAAAGGCGTACTTTATCGCATTGCTGACGGCTTCCGTGACGATGAGCGACAGTGGCACGGCCTGATCGCTCGATATCTGCAATTCCGGCGCCGAGATATCGAGTTCGATCCGGTCGCCGGGCTTCTCGCCCATGGCTTGGAAAATCTGCTCGCAGAGCTCGACCAGGAATTCCCGCATCTTGATCCAGTGCAATTCGCCATGGGCGTAGAGGTGCCGATGCACGGTGGCCAGAGCACGAACACGGTCGCGAGCGGATTGAAACTCAGCCTGTGCCTCCGGCAACTTTATGCGGCTCGCCTGAAGATTCATCAGGCTGGCGATGATCTGCAGGTTGTTCTTAACCCGGTGGTGGATTTCCTGCATCAGTAGCTCTTGCTGCGCGAGCGCCTCCTGCAATTCGCGCTCGCGCTGGTCAAGCGCAACGGTGGCGAGGTGTATCGAGTTCAATAGCTCTGCCACTTCCGACGGCATGGCTACTTGCGAACGAATACGGAACGGGGCACCCTCGCGCCACTCGATCATCGCGTCGTTCAGCGCTCCCAGTGGCTCCAGTATGAGATACTTGGAGCCAATTATGACCAGGGCGAAACCTATAAGGACGGAGGTCACCAGTAAACCCGCCCATTGAAACCCAGTAAGGAGGGTAATCCTAGGCCAGGCACTCGACCTCAAAACAACAATGAATAAAAATATGAGAAGCAAGGGAGCCACTGAAACTGCGAATAGCAGAATAATCCGGCTCAGAAGCGAACGCGACCACATTCGGCAGTAGACCTGCTTCAAACGGTGACTCGCCGCGATCAGCTAATCCTCTTTGTCTCGGTCCTCCTCAATGAGCTTGAGCCATTCCTCCGGGACAGGCTCGCGTGCGACCTCATCGAACATCTGATGCAGGCCTCGATTCAGCCATACGTCAAACGCCGCGTCAGTTGGACGAGACTTTCCCGCCGAAACCTCGTTTGGCTTCCCTTTACGCTGAGGCATATTGAATCGCTTCATGCTTATCACGTCCAAACCCGCCGCACCCAAGATGGAAACGTGCGCGACGGGACAGGTCACACTCCTTGAGCCTACCTCGTGCTAAGCAGCAGCAGCTTCGCAATCCTGATCCTGCGATGCGTGCCGAACGACGCGGACCGACGGCGACACACGCGACGAAGACCGTTCGTCATCACCCAGCAGCCATGCCTCAAGCTGCCGGCGCGCACGGAACACGCGGCTCTTGGCGGTGCCAACGGCGCAACCTGTCGCCTCGGCCAAGGCCTCGTAGCTCATCCCGTGGACAACGACCATCACGAGCGCCTCGCGCTGATCCGCCGGCAAGCGAGTCATGGCCGCATCGAGCTCCTTCAGCGCGAGGCGATCCTCATGCGGTGCATTGGTCGCGAACGCCGACGCGGGCACGTCGTCGATGTCCGTCGTGTCCCGGCGCTTGCGGAGGTTCGAGATGAACCGGTTACGCAGGATGCGGTGCATCCAGGCGGCGAAGTTCGTGCCCGGTATGAAGCTGTCCTGAGCCGAGAGGGCATTGCAGACAGCATCCTGCACAAGGTCCTCTGCACTCGCGCGGTTGCGTGTGAGAGCAAGAGCCTGGACCCGCAACTTCGGGAGGATAGCGATAACCTGGTCATGGAAGCACGTGATCATCGGTCTATTGCCCCTTCTGATAAACACCCAATGAACCGCCGGCGCTCGACGTTGCATCCGCCTCGTCACGAAAGCGCGAGTAAGGGCATCAAGGCCGCCCTTCGAATTGCCCGCGGGCTTGTTGTTGTTAGGTTGCGGGCGCGGCGACATGACGAATGCACCCATCCAGGCCGACGCCGGCCGCATCAGAACGAAATCGCGGGCACACGTCCTCAGCATGCAATCACTGATCTGCCTGACCTGCTCTCTCCATGGCGAGGTTCAGCGCCGCCCGCGCGCGAGACAGGCGCGCCTTCATGGTGCCAACCGGCACTCCGCAGATCGCCGCTGCTTCCTCATGCGACAGCTCCTGTGCAGCAACCAGGATAAGAGCCTCCCGCAGCAACGGCGGCAGCTCCCAGATGAGGCGCTGCAGGTCCGAGATCTCGGACCGCGCGAGCTGTGCGGGGATGCCGGCCTCCTCTGTCGGGGGATGCGCGCGCAGCACATTATCCTCGCGCCGCCGCCGGCGGGCCTGCTCGTAGAAGGCATTGCGCTGTATGGTGAACAACCACGCCTTGAGGTTCGTCCCAGGCACGAACTGGTCGAGCGCGCCCAACGCGCGCACGACGGTATCCTGAACGAGGTCATCGGCCGCGGTGCGGTCTCGCGCCAGAAAGCGGGCGAAGGCTCGCATGTCCGGCAAAAGTGCTGCGATCTCTCGCCGCAGCGCCGTGCTAGACGAGTGGGCCGAGTCCGAGCCGCTCAAGAGCTGCGTCCGTCAGTCAACCAACACACCTTTGCCGACCATGTTTTCCTGAACCAAAAGGACGCTGCATGACCGCCCTGCGACGTGAGGACCTTGTGCGCGCGCTGCCCTACGCCCGCCGGTATGCCCGTGCCCTGAGCGGAAGCCAACCAGGCGGGGACGCGGTGGTTGCAAGATGCCTGCAGGAACTGCTCGCATCCTCTCCTGCCGAAACGGACGCCAAGCTCGCCCTCTCCGGCCGCATCACCCAGCGACTCACCACGGCTGGAGGTCCGGCTCGCGAGCCGATGGCTGGCACCTTGACGCCGACGCAGCGGCAGCTCCTGCTGCTCACCTCGCTGGAGGAGCTTCCGATCGACGCCGCGGCGACGATCGTGATGATGCCGCCTCAAGTCGCCGCCGAGCAGTTGACGCTGGCGCGGAACAGCCTGCGGAACGCGGCCGCGACCGACGTGCTGATCATCGAGGACGAGCCGATCATCGCGATGGATATCGAGGAGCTCGTCCTGGGCTGCGGGCACCGGGTCATCGGCATCGCTGGAACCGAGGCCGAGGCTGTCAAGCTGGCAGCGAAGCACCAGCCTGGGTTGATCTTGGCCGATATCAACTTAGGCGCCGGCGGGGACGGAGCAGCGGCGGTGCTGCGGATCATGCGGCACCACTATGCGCCGGTCATCTTCGTGACAGCCTATCCCGAGCGGCTGCTGACCGGGGAAGCGCTCGAGCCGACATTCGTGATCACCAAGCCTTTCGAGCCGCTGACACTCGCGATCGCGACGTTCCAGGCAGTGACGGGCGGCGTCCATCTCGAATGAGGCGGTACGTTGCAGGCCGGGCGACGGCAACCTTGGCGCAGCAACGGCGCTCTTGCCTCGATGATGAAGCACACGATCCCATGAGCGGCACCCTCAGTCCCGAATTGCCGGCCATGCTGTCCAGCACCTCGGACGCACGCCCCGGCACGAGGCTGTGCTACATTCGATCCCTGAGCGTAGAGAGGCTTGCGTCCGACCTTGAGCGGGCGGCTGCGCTCGGGTTCGACCAGGTGGTGATCCCGCCCGCTTTCCTGTGCGAGCAAGCTGGCGGAACGCTGTTGGCCAGTGACTTCAACGCGGCCGCGCCAGGCTTGGGAACAGCATCCGTCCGCGACGGCATTCGCGTTCTCACGGCTCAAGCACGCCGGCACGGCCTGGGCGTGCTCATGGATGTTCGGCTGGATCAGGTTGCGGACACGGCTGCGCTGACGGCGGGACGGCTGTTCGCGCGCAGATCGCTATCGTCGCTTGACCCGCGACAGGCTCCCGGCCTGTCCGACGTCGCCTTCGCCCAGGTGTCGTCGGTTCAAGACGCGTCCGGGTTGGCCGAGTTCTGGTCGGGTTGGATGCGGAATTGGCAAGCATGCGGGCTCGCCGGGTTTCGGCTGCTTGGCCTTCAGGCCTTCGATGACGGGCATCTAGCCCGCCTTGCGTCCGGACTGCGCGATGGCTGCCCGGACGCAGTGCTCTTCGCCTGGACGCCCGGCATGAGATGGGGCGCCATCAGCCAGCTCGCCGGCGCGGTGGACCTCGTCGCATCATCCCTGCCTTGGTGGGACTGGAAATCGGACTGGCTCTGGGATGAGCTGGAGATGTTGCGGCGCGTCGCACCTGTGGTGGCATGCACGGATGCTCCAGAGGGTCCGCGCCTGGCGCGCGCGGGCAGTACGCCGGAGGACGTCGATGCCCTGCACCGGCTTGGGTCGCATCTCGCAGCCGTCCTGGCCGATTGCTGGATGGCGCAGGTAGCCGACGACATCGATGCCGAGGCTGCAGCACTCAACCGGATGCGAGCAGGTCCGGACCGCGCCCTGTTCACCGGCCTGACGATGCCGCTGACAGCGCCGGGCGACGCGTTGATCTCGCTCCTGCGCGCGGACGCTGCCGATGCGCGCGCGAGCCGGCGCGCGCTGCTGGCGCTGTTCAACGCCGATCCGCATCTGCCCCGCTCCGTCCATCCCGCGCAACTGCTCCCCTACACCGGCGGGTGCTTCAACGAGTTCGAGGCCGTGTTGCCCGCCGATGGAACGTCGTTCGATCCTATATCCGACGTGCTGCTCGCGCCGGCCGAGGCACGCGTCTACGCCTCGGACGCCCTGCCTGCACGGGCGTCCAGTCCATTGCTGCGTCGAGCCGGGGAGGACGCCGCGCGGCAGCCGCGGCTGGCCATCGAGCGGGCAAGCCCATCGGTCGATGGCGGCCGGTTCACCGTGAAGCGCATCCTGGGCGAACTCATCGCGGTGGAGGCCGACGTGATCGCCGACGGGCACGACGTGCTCGGCGTCTCCTTGCGCTGGAAGGAGCCCGGCCACAACGCCTGGCACGAAACGCCGATGGGCCCGCTCGGCAATGACCGCTGGACGGCCAGCTTCCCGCTCCGCGTGCTCGGGGTGCACCACTATCAGGTGCTCGCGTGGCGCGACGCGTTCGCGACGTTCCGCGACGAGCTGTCCAAGAAGCACGCCGCCGGAGTGCCGACCGCGCTGGAACTCCGCGAGGGGCTGGGGATGGTGGAAACCACCGCCGCACGCGCTCAAGGCGAGATACGGGCGGCGCTTACGGAGGCCCTGCGCTCGCTACGGGCCGCGGAGCCCGACATA
>JBBSIT010000127.1:0-8656 GCA_038231995.1 Acetobacterales bacterium
GGCCGGAAGGCCAGCAGGAACACCAGCCATCGCTGCCCATCCCCCAATACCGGACCGGCAGCTTACGCGCTCCGTAAACCTAACTGAACAGCATTGGGACTAGGCGGCCTGGCTCGGCGAAATCGACGGCGACCCGGCGGCGCTGCTGCGGCCGAACTCGGCCGGCTTCCGGGTCTGGCCGGTGTCCACCCGCGGCAACCACGTCCGCAATGATGGGCCGGAGTTAAACCGCGTCCCGTGTGGAAAGCAGAGTGCCGTTTCCCTGGTCGCCGCACCATTCAGGGGAGAGCCTCTCCTAACCCTCCTACCGGCAGCGCTCAGGACCACGGGTTTCAAACTGGACGGGGTTTAGCGGCGCCGCTGGAGTCTGCCAATCCGATGCACACGGCTTGACGCCGGGTCAGCCCGCCATCGCGAGCACCTCCGCCGGCGTGGCACCCGCCGCGCGCAGGTCGCGCAGCGTGGCGGCGCCGTCCCGCTTGGCCAAGCGGCGGCCGCTCGCGTCCCGCAGCAGCGAATGATGCGCGTAGGCCGGCGCGGGCCAGCCCATCAGCG
Source organism: Acetobacterales bacterium (assembly GCA_038231995.1). Lineage (GTDB taxonomy): Bacteria > Pseudomonadota > Alphaproteobacteria > Acetobacterales > Acetobacteraceae > JBBSIT01. The sequence goes on from JBBSIT010000127.1 coordinate 556, forward strand.
CCTGCAGCAGCCGGTGCAGGTCGGTGGCGGGCCGCAGGTCCTCGCCGCGGGTGACGCAGGTGACGCCCTGCAGCGCTTCGTCGTGGGTGACGCAGAGGTGATAGCTGGCCGGCGCGTCCTTGCGGGCCAGCACGGCGTCGCCGAAGCGCTCGGGATGGCAGGGGACGGCACCCTCGCCTACCTCCTCGTACCAGAGCGGCCCGGCGACGCAGGCGACCGCGCGCGCCATGTCGAGCCGCAGCGCGTATCGCTGCCCGGCCGCGATCCGCGCGGCGCGCTCGTCGGCCGACAGAGCGCGGCAGGTGCCGGGGTAGAGCGGCGCGCCATCGGGCGAGTGCGGCGCGCCGTCCGCGTCGGCGATCTCGCGCAGGATGTCGGCGCGCGAGCAGAAGCAGGGATACAACAGGCCGCGCCCGGCCAAGTCGTCCAGGACGGCGCCGTATTCATGGAGGTGCCGGGACTGCACCCGAATTGGGCCGTCCCAGGCCAGGCCGAGCCAGGCGAGGTCCTGCTCGATCGTTGCCGCGTATTCCGGCCGGCAACGGGCGGTGTCGATGTCCTCGATGCGCAGCAGGAACCGGCCGCCCGCCTCCCGCGCGCGGCGCCAGGCGAGCAGCGCCGCGCGGGCGTGGCCGAGATGGAGCAGGCCGGTCGGGCTGGGCGCGAAGCGGGTGGTGATGGACATGGGCCGCCGGGCGACGATACTCCCGCCGCCACTTGAAGGAGAAGACCATGGCCGAGTTGTCCGGACCGCGCTGGGGTCCCGCGTCGAAGGGGCAGGCACGCCAGCTCGTCGTGCTGTGCCACGGGGTCGGCGCTGATGGGCACGACCTGATCGACCTGGCGCCGCGCTGGGCGGCAGCACTCCCCGACGCCGTGTTCGTCTCGCCCGACGGGCCGGAGGCGTATGACGGGGCGCCAATGGGGCGGCAGTGGTTCAGCCTGGCGGACCGCACGCCGGAGGTGATGCAGGCGGGGGCGCGGCGGGCGGCGCCGCTGCTGGGGGCGTTCATCGACGCGGAGCTGGCGCGGCTCGGGCTGGGCCCGGACTGCGTGGCGCTCGTCGGGTTCAGTCAGGGGGCGATGATGGCGCTGTACGCCGGGCTGCGGCGGCGGCCGGCGCCGCGGGCGATCGTGGCCTATTCCGGCGTGCTGCTGGCCGGGCCGGACCTGGTGGGGGCGGGGGCGCCGCCCGTGCTGCTGGTGCATGGCGAGGAGGACAACGTCGTGCCGATCGAGCGCAGCCGCGCGGCGGAGCGGACGCTGCAAGGGCTTGGCATACCGGTCGAGTCGCTGTGGTGCCCGCGGCTCGGCCACGGCATCGACGAGGCCGGGTTGGCGGTGGGCGGCCTGTTTTTGCAGCGGGCGTTCGCGCTGGCGTGACACTGGCGTGACAGGAGCCGGGCTTGCCTTGCCGTTACGGTGTGCGGGTGCAATGATGAAAACAGTCCTCTGCGGGGCCAGCATCCGAACCCCGGACGTGCACCGCATCCGTGAAGGAGTGCGCATTGCCTGACGGCGGCCTGCACTTTCCCGCGCTGGTCCTCAACGCCGACTTCCGGCCGCTATCGTATTTCCCGCTGTCGGTCTGGTGCTGGCAGGACGCGGTGAAGGCCGTGTTCCTGGACCGCGTGTCGGTGCTCAGCGAGTACGAGTTCGAGGTGCACTCGCCGAGCCAGAGCATGCGGCTGCCGAGCGTGATCGCGCTGAAGGACTACATCCCCAGCGCGCGCAAGCCGGCGTTCACCCGGTTCAACGTGTTCCTGCGCGACGGCTTCGGCTGCCAGTACTGCGGCGACCGCTACCCGACGCCGGACCTCACGTTCGACCACGTGATCCCGCGTAGCCGCGGCGGGCGCACGACATGGGAGAACGTCGTCACCGCGTGCGGCGGGTGCAACCTGCGCAAGGGGAGCAAGCTGCCGCGGGAGTGCCACATGCACCCGCGGCACGCGCCACGGCAGCCCTCGACCTGGGAGCTGCAGGAGAACGGCCGAGCGTTCCCGCCGAACTACCTGCATGAGAGCTGGCGCGACTATCTATACTGGGACAGCGAACTCGACAGTTGAGAGGGCGCTACCCCCTCACCTGCGTCAGCGCGACGCCTTGAACAGCTTGGAGGCGATCTCGAACATCTCCTCCGGCGCGTAGTCCGGCGTGAAGACGGACGGCTTGCCTTCCAGGTTGGGGATCGAGCCGCCGTCGGGCACGCCCTCGACCACCTCCAGGTCGCCCGGCGGATCACCGGGAAGCGCCTGCTCGCCGCTGCCCCAGATGCCTGACATGTTCGTGTAGTCGCTGGGGCTGTTGGTGTAGAGGATGCGGTGCTTGCCCTCGACCAGGTACTTCCGGCACTCCGGGATGCGGTCGAGGTTGATGTTCGGCGTGGGCAGCATCTTCTCGACCTGCACGCCCGTGAGCTTCTTGAGCACCAGCGCGTAGGCATGCGCGTGCACGGAGCCGCGGACCAGCAGGTAGGCGCAGACCTCGCGGCCGACCTCCTCCTTCATGGTCTCGTACACCCGCAGCTTGTGGATGCGCGCGCCGCATTCGAGGTGGAAATTGAAGAGCATGTCCTGGATTAGGTTGCCCGTGGTGAAGACGAAGGTGCCGTTCCAGGGGCGTCCGTCGCTGTCGAACGGTACGGAGCCGCCGCCGTGCGACAGGAAGCCCGCGGCGTCGCGGATATCCTGCATGTCCGAGAACGGCCCGCCGCTCAGGTCGGCGCCGCCCTTCTCCTCCTTGTCCGGCCCGTTGTTCAGCATCGACACGCCGTTGGCGACCAGCTCGACGTGGCCGATCTCCTCGGCGGTGATGCTGGCGACGATCTCGTAGAACGGCCGGAGCTTCTTCTTGGAGCGGAAGTTGAAGCTCTGGTACATGTAGTTGTTGAGGGTGGACATCTCGCCGTACTTGCCGCCCAGCAGCTCCTGCAGCGCGGCGCCGGCGTTCGGGTCCTGCTTCTTCGGCTGGGGCAGCTCGGTCAGGAGTTTGTCGACTCGCATGAACATGGGGCTTGTCCTTCTTGGGGTAACGCGGGCCTGAACGGGGCCGCGCCGCCGAGGGTTGCCACGATCACCCCCAAGTTCTTGCGCCGATCACACCCGCTCGCTGACGCGGATCGCTACCTTGCACCCGGCCTTGATCACCGCCGACATCAGCCGATAGGCCGGCGCCAGCTCGGCCTCGTTCGCGAGGCCGATGTCGCGGTGCTCCAGCTCCTCCTGGCGGAACCGCTCGATCGTCTCCTTCAGCTCCGCCTCGTCGTCGCCCAGGGCGGCGTATTGCGCGGCGTAGTGCTCGTCGATCGCTTCCTCGACCGCGACGGTGCAGGCCATCGCCGCGCGCTCGCCCAGCGCCGCCGTCACGGCGCCCAGCGCGTAGCCGGCCAGATGCCACACCGGCAGCAGCGCCGTCGGCCGGACCCGGCGCCGCGCGACCAGGCCGCTGAACGTGTCGAGATGGACCTGCTCCTGCTCCTTCATGTGGCGCAGCAGCTCCGCCTTGGAGCTACCGCCCAGCACGGCGAGCTGGCCCGCGTAGATGCGCTCGGCGCCGTACTCGCCGGCGTGGTCCACGCGGATGAAGCGCTCGACCATCTCGCGCGCGCTCGGGTCGCCGGGCAGGCGCCCTGCCCCGGTCTGTCCATCACCGGTCTGCTGGTTCTCGGTCATGCCGTCCTCCTGCTCCATCCCCAGATGGCGAGGCCGCCGGCAAGCGCCAGGGCGAACAGCAGATTCATGGCCGCCATGGACACGGGCACGCCGGGCAGCAGGTAGGCCGGCTCGTCGCAGGGCTTGGCCGGGCGGGCCGGCATGCGGGCGAGCCGCTCGGCGATGCTGCCGCCGCCCAAGGACGGCGCGGCGCACTCGGGCAGCGGACTCGGCCACCAGCCCTGCTCCACGCCGACATGCACCGCCGCGAGCCCGGCGCCCGCGAGGATCGCGAGGCCAGTCAGCACGAGAAGCGGCCGGACCCAGCGCCGCGGCACGACCAGCGCCAGCAATCCCAGCGCGATGGCAACGCGATAGGGCCAGCGCTCCCAAAGGCACAGCGCGCACGGCACCAGGCCCAGCACGCTCTCGGACAGCAGCGCCGTGGCCAGGGCGGCCGCCGCCACGAGGGCCGCGACGCCGGCGGCCATGCGGTCACGATCGGTGTTCATGGCCGCGGTATGGCGCGCATCCGGATTTGCAGCAATCATGCCCGCCGCGAGAATGGAGGACAGGGATGCGCAGGTTGCTCGGCCGGGCCAACAGCAGCAACGTCATGAAGGTGATCTGGCTGCTGGAAGAACTCGGCCTGCCCTATGAGCGGGTCGATGTCGGCGGGCCGTTCGGCGGGACGGACACGCCGGAATACATCGCGATGAACCCGAACAGAAACATCCCCACCCTGGTCGAGGGCGATTTCGTGCTGTGGGAGAGCAACGCGATCCTGCGCTATCTCGCCGCCGCGAATGTCCAGGACTCGCCCCTATGGCCGCCCGACGTGAAGGCGCGGGCCAGCATCGACCGTTGGATGGACTGGCAGCAGACAGTGCTCAACCGGCCGCAATCGACCGTGTTCCAGGGCCTGGTCCGCACGGCGCCGGAGCGGCGGGACAACGCCGCGATCGGCGCCGCGGCGGAGGAGGTCGGCCGCGCCTGGGCGCTGCTGGACGCGGTGCTGGCGCGCGTGCCCTACGTGGCGGGGCCGGCGTTCACCCTGGCGGACATCGCGATCGGCATCCACGTGCACCGGTGGTTCTCGTTCGACCTGGACCGGCCGAGCCTGCCGCATTTGCGCGCTTGGTACGACCGGCTGCTGACGCGGCCGGCCTATCGGGCGCACGTGGCGCTGCCGATGACCTAGAGTGCGGTCAGCTTGCTCAGCCCGCGCGGCCGCGCCGGCCGGCAGCAGGGAAGCGGGGTATGTGAGCGGGACTATCAGGTCTGAGGCGCGGACCATGGATTGAGGATGGGCACTCCGCAGCCGGCGAGATCGCTGTCGCGCGTAGCGATGGCCGCCCCATGGGCGTGAGCAATCGGGGCAATCATGCCGTCCACCGGGTTCAGGCGGTTGCCCGACTGTTGCCGTTGACCGACAATGGCCGCATAGGCCGGGGCGGCCGCCAGATCGAAGCTGAGGACGCGCCCGGCAAATTCCTCGGCGAACATGCCCGTTGCCTGCTCGGCCAGGCGCTGCCGCCGTTTGCCGTCGGGCATCAAGCCGATGCCAAACAGGATTTCGGCGTAAGAGATGGTGGTGACGTAGAGAGCTGCGGCCTACTGCGCCGTCATCCAATCGCAGCACCGCTTCGGCTGGGTCCGGGCGCATCAGCTCCGAGAGGACGTTGGTGTCGAGGACAATCATTCAAAGCTCGGCGTCTCTCGTGCCAGCCCGCGCGGCGGCAGTTCCAACTCGACACCTCCCAAGGGCGCGAAGCGGCGGCGGATCGCGACGGCGAGCGCCTCGCCTGTTTCGGGACCGCTGCCCGTCAGGACCTCCTTGAGGATGGCGCGAGCTTCCGCCTCCATCGAGCGGCCGTTGTGCGCTGCGCGAACGCGCAGTCGCTCCTTCAGTGCCGGGTCGAGCTGCCGGATATTGAGCGAGGCGGTGCGGCCGGTTTCTGGTGAGATTTCCATGAATTCATCGTATTCAATGGCCCCATTGTCGTCAAAGAGAGCTGCTCTAGCCGGAAGCGTCTGGCTCCGCCCAAGCATCCTGCCCGGCATCCAGCGCATCCGCGCACCGCGCCAGCCAAGCGCGGACTCCCCCGGGGCTGCCGAACGCGTCCGGAACACGCAGCCCCTCCCCGCCCAGGGTGCGCGCGGCGCGCATGCCGTCCTCGTCCGTCACGTCGTCGCCGATGAAGATCGGCTGCCGGCCGGCGAACGGGGCGAGGCTCATCAGCTCCTGCACGGCGCTGCCCTTGTCCGCGCCGCGCGGGCGCACCTCCCAGGCCATCAGCGCCTCCATGAGCTGGAATGTCTTGGCGTGCGGCGCGATCAGCTCGAGCGCCGCCTCGCGCAGGGCGGGGCCGTGCTCGGGTGCGAGGCGATAATGCAGGACGAAGCCGCGCTGCTTCTGCTCCAGCAGCGCGCCCGGGTGCGCCTCGGCCAGCCTCGCTGCGGCCATCACCCACTCCACCGGCGGGTCCGGCAGGCTGACGCGCATGGTCTCGCCGTCCGGTGCGTGGCGGATCGCGCCGCCATGCTCGCCGGCGACCGCGTGCGGCACGCCGGCGAACAGCGCGTCCACCTGCTCGATCGGCCGGCCGGTGACGACGGCCAGCGCCCCGCCGAGATGGCCGCGCAGGCGGGCCAGCGTGTCGGCCAGACCCGGCGCCACCACCACCTCGTCCGGCGTCGGCGCGATGTCGAGCAAGGTGCCGTCCATGTCTAGCAGCAGGGCGGACCGCGAAGGCGGCGGAAGGACCAGTTTCACGTCGTGATCCGAAGGATCAGCGGCACGCGACCACGCGGAGGTCGTAGATCGGGTGCTCCATCATGCCGAGCGCCGGCTCGCTCGCGAGCATCCAGCCGCGGAAGCCGGCGCCGCCGGGGTGGCTGTCCGTGACCTCGACGAACGCCGCTGAGTCCCGCGCCTGGTCGGGCGGGCGGACCACGCAGCCGCGCAGCGTGATGCTGAGCGAGCCGTAGCGCACGGTCTCGCCGACCTGGACGGTCAAGGTCGTCGGCACGGCGCGCACCTTGTCCAGCGCGGTCAGCTCGGCCGTGCCGCGCGGCAGCCAGGAGCCGGCGGGGGGCGCCGGCTGCGCGTGGGCGAGCGAGGCGGCCGCCAAGGTGAGTGCGACCGAGAGGGCCAGCCTCATGCCCGGACCCGCCGGGGGCTGCGCAGCCCGGCCACCAGGTCAGCCAGGATCTGGCGCATCGCCTGCTCGTCCACGCCCATCAGCAGGGCGTCCTCGAACGCGTCCTGCAGGACCTGCGCAGCTTCGGCGTGGTTCTCGGCGAGTTGCTTCAGCTTCTCGCTGCAAGAGATCGCGGCCCCGTCAGCGCCGGGCCAGGACGGGGGAACGGGGCTCATTGCCGGATCGCGCCGTCCTGATGCTGCCCGTCCTGCCGTTGCAGGGCCTTCTGCGAGGCGTCGGCGAGGCTGCCCACGTTGAAGATGAACTTGCCCAGCAGGTCCTCTAGGTTCACCGCCGACTGGGTGATGGTCATGGTCTGGCCGTTCTGCAGCATCGTGTCCGAGCCGCCGGGGCTAAGGCTCAGGAACGCGCCGCCGAGCAGCCCGCCGGAGGAGATCACGGCGCTGCTGTCGGTGGACAGCTTGACCTCGGGCTGCACGGTGAAGGTGACGACAGCCTGGTAGGTCGCCGGGTCGATGCGCGTGCCGGTCACGCTGCCGATCTTCACGCCGGCGACGCGCACGTCGGCGCCCGAAGCGATGCTGCCGGCGTTCTCGAAGCGGGCCGAGAGCGCGATGCCGCCGAGCTGGGTGCGCCCGGTGTTGGCGACCGCGTAGCCCAGGAAGCCCGCAGCCACCAGGAGCACGATCCCGCCGGTCGCCAGCTCGGCGACGCTGTGCCGTTGTCCCGCCATGGCCCTAGCTGCCCGGCGTCCAGGATTCGTAGTCGCCCGTGGCCGGCGCGCGGTTCCCGCCGCGGTAGTCGTGGCCCGGCGGACGATAGCTCGCGGCCGTGCCGGTCATGTTGGGTTGGTGCGGCTTCTGCCAGGGCTTGCGCGAGGCGAGCGAGATCGGCTCGTCCGTGGTGTAGTGCAGCCAGGAATGCCACTCGGCCGGCACCTTGCTCGCCTCCGCCTCGCCCTTGAACAGCACCCAGCGGCGGGCGCGGAGGCCGGTGCGCGCGCGCTTCTCCTCGAAGTAGCGGTTGCCGGTCTCGTCCGAGCCGACGGAGCGGCCGTGGAAGAAGGTGAAAAGCCGGGTGCCGATGGTCATGCGCCTCCATATACGGAAGCCCGCGGCGATGGTCCATCGCGCCGGCGAGGCGCGTTAGGGCCTGTTGAGATTTAGGATTTCCATGGCGACGGCATCCGTGGTTCAAGCTCCGAAAGGAGTTTGCCATGGACCGGTTCAGCCTGACGGACGCGCAATGGGAGACGATGCAGCCTTTCTGCCTCGGCAAGCCGAC
>JBBSIT010000128.1:0-8610 GCA_038231995.1 Acetobacterales bacterium
ATGACGGACCTTCTCGCTCCTGAGCCGCACGAGACGGTCCTCGAGATCGGCACCGGCCTGGGTTATCAGACAGCGGTCCTGGCAGAGCTCGCGGCCCGGGTCTGGAGCGTCGAGATCATCGAGGAGTTCGCGGGCGAAGCGGAGGCGCGCCTGCGCCAGCTCGGCTACGCCGCGGTCGGGGTGCGCGTGGGCGACGGCTCGCGCGGCTGGGCCGAGCACGCACCCTACGACAAGATCCTGGTGACGGCGGCGGCCGAACGGCCACCGCCAGCGCTGCTCGAGCAGCTCAAGCCGGGTGGGCGCCTGGTCCTGCCGCTCGGTCCCGACGAGGAGCAGCAGCTTACGGCCGTCGACAAGGACGCGGCCGGGCACATCCGTGCTCGGGAGGTGATCCCAGTGCGGTTCAGTCGGCTCGAGACGGTCCTCTGAGGGCTGCAAGCGCTAGGCGGCGCAAGGCCCTCCGGGTCGCGAAGGCAGAGATGCCCTTATAGAGTGACCAGGAACTCGTCGAGGTACGCCTTCAGCCCGGACTGACCATCGCGCGCGCCGGACGTCTTCCTGGTGCAGGTGGTGCTCGTCCACGCCGGCGGCGAGCAAGGTGTCGCGTTGCAGGTCCACCGATTGCCGGTTATCGGACGACGGCACGTGTATGTAGCCGACGAGCATGTGCGGAAAACCCTCGATCCGGGGTTGGGGACCATCAGGATGTCTGGGGTGTTCACGCTGCGGCGGCTTGAGCAGCTTTCTCCCCATTGTCGTTGGCGAGCCCGGGATACCAGCGCTCGAACAAGGGCCGGAGCGTGCCATCCAGGGCGCGGGTTCGGGTCTGCAGCAGCAGGTGTGCGCCGCGCTTGGTCCACTGCATCTGCTGTCGCTTGGCAAAGCGCTTGCTGAACGTGCTGCGGTGCGCGACGACGGTGGCCGCGGAGCTGTGCGGGCTGAAGGGCCGGGCCGGCATCATCGAACCCGGCGCCGACGCCGACCTGCTGGTGGTGGACGACGATCCGCTGCGCGACTGGAGCCTGCTGGAAGGCCAGGGCGCCCGCATTCCCGTCATCATGCAGGCAGGCCGGTTCGTGAAGCGGGAGCTGAGCTAAAGGATAGTCTGGGAGGCGAGGTCCATCGGCGCGCGGGTCAGCACCTCCGGCGTCGCGCCCACCACCACCGTGTCGTCGTGCCGGAAGCCGCCGAGGCCGAAGACGTAGAGGCCGGGTTCAGCGGAGTAAACCTCGTTCGCCAGCAGCAGGCGGGTGTTGAAGGCCATGTCCTCCGGGAACTCGTGGCCTAGGGTGCCCATGCCGTGACCGGTGCGATGCAGGATGTACTCGGCGTATCCCGCGCGCTCGATGACGGCTTGCGCCGCCGCGTCGATGCCACAGACCGGGGCGCCGGTGACGGCCGCGGCCGCCGCGGCGGCGTTGGCGTCGGAGGCGGCCTGGAACAGGCTGGCCTGCCGCGGCGTGGGCTTGCCGCAGAACCAGGTCCGCTCGTTCTCCACGACCAAACCGTTCACGCGGGGGATGACGATGTTGACCAGGCCGTGCCCGCGCTCGATCACCGCGCCGGCCTGGCGCCCATCGCCGTGCGGCGCGGCGGAGGCCGGGCCGGACAGGGTCCAGCAGCGCATGATCTCCAGGTGCTCGCGGGGGAAGCGGCGGCTCCCTTCCTCGGCCAGCAGGGCGGCCATCGCCATGTCCATCTCCTGCACCATGCGGCCCGGCCGGATCGCCTCGCGGTAGCGGTCCTGCACCCAGTCGGACAGGGCGGCGATCTCCCGCATCAGCGCGATCTCGTCCGGGTGCTTCACCCAGCGCAGCGAGCGCATCCCGTCCACCGCGCCTTCCAGCCGGACGCGCGGCAGCAGGGCGGCGGATCGGGACAGAGGGCCGCCGCCCTCTGTCCCGATCCGGGCGGCGGCCAGCCCGGCGCGGCGCAGCAGGCCCGCCACCAGATCCGGCCATTGCGAGGCGAGCGGCAGGCGGTTGGCGCCTCTGGGATGCTCGGCATAGAAATGGGCGTCCGCGACCCATAGGCGCCCATCCTCCGCGGCGTAACGCCAATGGTTGGTGGATAGCTCGTTCAGCACCGCGAAGGGCGCGCCATCGCGCGGGACGACGCACAGGATCGGCCGCTCCCATGGCAGCACGTCGGTGGCGAAGTTGGTCGCGAACTGGAAGAAGTCCGCGCCGGTGAAGGCCAGGGCGTCCAGCCCGTCGCGGTCCATCAGGTCGCGCATCAAGCCCAGGCGGTGCTCGCGGACGGGGATGCCGAGGAATGCCATGCGTCGTCTCCTAGAGCGGCACCTCAGGCCAACCGGCGACACTCTCGTCGCCGGTTGGCCTGAGGTGCCGCGTGAAACAAAGGCTAGGGTATTTTCGGTCATGCCGAGAACGCCCTATGCCCGGGTGATCAGCATCAGCGCCGGCAATGCCAGGTGCGCCAGCAGGGCCACGTGCGGGATGTGCGCGTCGGTGTAGTGTCCGGCGCGGTGCAGCAGGTTCAGCGTGCCCAGCGTCTCGCCGCGCCAGCGCACCGGCATGTTCAGCACGCTCTCGCAGCCCAGCGCCAGGATGGTCTCGTGGTCGTAGAACGCGCTGCGTATGGCGTCGGCGTCGTATCCGATCCAGGGCTGGCCGCCGTGAATCACCCGCTGCATCCAGGCGCTGTCGGTCACGGGCTTGCGGCCGCCCACAGGGTATTCGGTGGGGCGGTTGGTGTAGAACCGCTCGGACTGCCGGGCCGCCGGGTGGTGGACCAGGATGGTGAACAGGATGTGGCCCGGCGACTCCGCCAAGGCCGCGTCCAGCGCGCGGAAGGTCGCGCCGGGCTGGTCGGGGTCGGCGTGGGCGGCGGCGACGGTTGGGATCATGGTGCTCTCCGATGATGCCGGACCTGCTCCGGCAGCAAGCCGTTCGGGCGGATATGCAGGACCAGGATCAGCGCGACCCCGATGGCCCCGGCGCGCAGGGCCGCCAGTTGCACCGGGGTGAAGCCCGGCAGCACGTCGGCGCCGAACCGCGTGCCCTCCTGCAAGGCCACCACCAGCACCGCGCCCAGCACCGCTCCCGCCATGCGCCCGGTGCCGCCCGCCGTCAGCGCCAGCACGACGTAGATCGTGACCAGCGGCTGGAACGCATCCGGCGCGACATAGGCGTTGAAATGCGCGTACAGCCCGCCCGCCAACCCCAGGACGCCCGCACCCACGGCAAACGCCTGCACCTTGAACACCAGCGTCCGCTTGCCGGCGACGGCGGCCACGACCTCGTCCTCCCGGATCGCCCGCAGCACCCGGCCGAACGGCGCCGCGGACAGCCGGGCCAGCGCTGCGGCGACAGCCGCGACCGCCACCCACACCAGCCCGGCATACAGCAGGTTGTAATCCAGCGCGGACAGCGCCGCCCGCCCCGGCCCGGGGATGCCGCTGATGCCGTCGGTGCCGCCGGTCAGCCAGATCTCGTTCGACGCCACCAGGCGCACGACCTCGCTGAACCCCAGCGTCACGATGGCCAGGTAGTCGCCGCGCAGCCGGGCCGTGACCAGCGCGACCACGACGCCTATCGCCGCGGCAGCCAGCGCCGCCGCCGCCCAGCCCGCGGGGATCGGCCAGTGCAGCCGCACCGTCAGCAGCGCGGACGCATAGGCCCCCACCGCGAAGAACCCGGCCAGCCCCAGGTTCACCATGCCGGCCAGGCCCCAGATCACGTTCAGCCCCAGCGCCATCAGCGCATACAGCCCGGCGAACACTGCCATCGCCAGCAGGTAGTTCTCCATCAGTACGCCCGCTCCCCCAATAGGCCTCGCGGACGGAACGACAGTACCAGCAGGATGGCGACGAAGCCGACCGCGGTGCGGTAGGACGGCGGCAGCACCAGCAGCGACAGCTCCTCCCCCACCCCGACCACCAGCGCCCCCAGCACCGCGCCAGGCACGCTGCCCAGGCCGCCCACGACGGCGGCGGCGAACACCGGCAGCATGACGCGGAAGCCCGTCAACGGATCGATGGAGGTATCGAGGCCGGTCAGCATCCCGCCGAACCCGGCCAGTCCCATGCCCAGGGCCGTCGCCAGCATCGCCACCCGCTCGGCATCGATGCCTTTCAGCGCGGCGAGCGCCGGGTTGTCGGCGACGGCCCGCATCATGCGCCCGGTCCGGGTTGAACCCAGGAATACGAACAGGGCCGCCATGGCCGCGGTGGCCATCGCCGCGTTCTCCAGCTGCTGCGGGCCGATGCGCAGGTCCCAGACGCGCCAGTCCCGGTATACCGGCAGGTCGTAGCCGCGGGGGTCGTTGCCCCACACGAAGCGCACCGCGTTCTCGATCACGATGTTCAGCGCGACCGAGGCGATGGCCGCCGCGAGCGCGCCCCCAGTCCCGCCCCGGCTGGGCCGCAGCGCTCGCAGAGCCACCCAGTCGGACAGCAGGCCCGCCGCCGACCCCGCCGCGAAGGCCGCCGCCAGCGACGCCGCCGCCGGCCATCCCGCGCGCGTGTTCGCCACCCATCCGGCATAGGCGCCCACCGTCGCCATCCCACCCACCGCGAAGTTCGGGAAGCGCAGCACGGCATAGATCGCCGTGAAGCCGATGGCCGGCACCGCAAGCACCGCCCCGGCCATCAGCCCGTTGACCAGGAGCTGCAGCGCGTCCGCCGGCACCTACGATATGGACAGCAAGGCGAGCTTGCCGCCGCGCACCTGCTCGAACCGGAATTTGCAGTTCTCGATGTCGCCGCTATCCCGGAAGTCGCAGGGGCCGGACGCGCCGTCGTAATTGACCTCCTGCCCGGCCGCGAGCGCGCGCAGGCCGTCGGACGCGCTCGTCACGCGCAGCCCGGCGCCCTGGCTGATCTTGCGGACCGCATCATGGATGGCCGTCCCCGTCGCGTCCCCGGCCTTGGCGACCGCCAGCGCGACCATCGAGATGTGGTCGTGGACCTGGCAGGAATACGTGTCCGGGCTGTCCGTGCCGAGCGACTGCTGGACCGCCGCATAGGCCGGGCTGTCGAGGTCGGGAGACGGGGAGAACGCCACCAGCCCTTCCGTCACCTCGGCCGGCAGGCTCTCCAGCATCTTGGCGTTGGCGGCGTAGCCGAAGGTGAACTTCCTGCCCTCGTACCCCGCGCGGTAAAGCTCCCGCAGTATGATGGTCACGTCGGGGGCGTAGCCGTTCAGGAACAGCGTGTCGGGCTTGGTGCGCAGCGCCTGGTCCACCTCGGACCGGAAGGAGGTCTTGCTGGCGTCGTACACCACGTCGCCCAGCGCCTCCGTCCCGCGCTCCTTCAGCACGGCGGCCAGGCGGTTGTAGCTGTCCACGGCGAAGGGCGTCTGCGCCGACAGACCGAAGACCCGCTTGGCGCCTGCGTCGGCCAGGTGGTTTGCGGCGCGCATGGATTGCAGCTCGGTATTGGGCTGCGTGCGGATGATGTAGCCGTTGTGCGGCAGCTTGGTGATGCTGTCGGCGCCGGACACGGTGAACAGCATCGTCCGGCTTTCCCAGCACAGCGGCGCCACCGCGGTCGTGACGGCGCTGGCCCAGGTGCCCATGATGGCGGATACCTTGTCCACGTCGATCAGCTTGCGGGCGGCGCGGACGCCGGCGTCCGGGTTGGTCTCGTCATCCTCCGACTGCAACTGGAGCGGCCGGCCGGCGACGCCGCCCGCGGCGTTCAGCGCATCGACCACGGCGCGGACGGCCTTCACCATGGCCGGGCCGTAGCTGCCTCCGGCCCCAGTCAACGGGGTCAGCGTTGCGAGCCGGATCGGCTCCTTCGCTTGCGCCAGCGCAGTGCGGGCGACGAACGGCATCGCGAGGCTGCCGAGCAGGGCGGCACGCCGGGTCGGGCGGAACATAGGGGCCTCCGTGGGATTGCGTTGCAGAACCATAACAGGCTCTAGCCGCCCAGGAACAGGCGGCGGACCTCCGGATCATGGGCCAGCACCGCCGCAGGGCCGGTGCGCGCCACCCGGCCGTCCACCAGCACGATGCCGGTATCGGCGATGGACAGGGCCTCGTGCGCGTTCTGCTCGACCATGGCGATCGGCACGCCCTGGCGGTGGATCGCGCCGATGGTCTCGAACAGCGCCGCGGCGGCCAGGGGGGACAGCCCGGCGGAGGGTTCGTCCAGCAGCAGCAGCCGCGGCTCCACCATCAGCGCCATCGCCATCGCCAGCACCTGGCGCTGCCCGCCCGACAGGGTGCGCGCCGCTTGGCGCCGCTTTCCGGCCAGCATGGGAAAACGCTGCAGCAGCCCGTCGATCCGGCCGCGCACGGCCCCGCGCGGCAGGATGAAGCCGCCCATCTCCAGGTTCTCCCGCACGCTCAGCGTGGGGAAGATGTTGGCCTCCTGCGGCACGAACGCGATGCCGCGCCGGGCGCGGTCGCGCGGCGGCAGGGCGTCGATACGGTCGCCGGCCAGGCGGATGCTGCCGGACTTCAGCCGCAGCAGCCCGGCGACGGCCTTCAGCAAGGTGGACTTGCCGGCGCCGTTTGGGCCGATGATGGCGACCAGCTCGCCGGGGCCGACAGTCAGGGCCGCGCCCTTCAGGATCTCATCTGCGGCGCCGTAGCCGCACACCACGCCTTCGGCCAGCAGCACCATCAGGCCGCAGCCTTGCGGACGCCCATGTAGGCTTCCTGCACGCGGGGGTCGGCGGCGATCTGGGTGAACGTGCCCTCCGTCAGGCGGCGCCCTTCGGCCATGACGATCACCGGGTCGCACAGGCGGGCGATCAGGTCCATGTGATGCTCGATCACCAGAAAGGTCATGCCCTCGTCTCGCAGGATGCGGAGGTGGTCGGCGATGTCTTCCGCAAGGCTCGGGTTCACGCCGGCGATGGGCTCGTCCAGCAGGATCAGCCGCGGAGCGGCCATCAGGGCGCGCCCGATCTCCAGCAGCTTCTTCTGCCCGCCCGAAAGCGCCCCGGCCGGCGTGTCGGCGACGCGGGCCAGGCCGAGCCGGTCGGCCACCGCGAAGGCCCGATCCAGGGCCAGCCGCGCCGCCTGCCGCCCGGTGCCCAGCAGCGCCGGCAGCAGCCGCTCCCCGGGAAGGTTGGGGGCATACAGAAGAAGGTTCTCGATGACCGACAGGCGCGGCACGCCGCGGGCGATCTGGAACGTCCGCGTCAGCCCGGCGCGCGTCACACGGTCGGGGCGCCAGCCTGTGATATCCGTACCGTCCAGCAGCACCCGTCCGCCATCGGGCGGCACCACGCCAGAGATGCACCCGAACGCCGTCGTCTTGCCCGCCCCGTTCGGCCCGATCAAAGCCGTGATGGTCCCAGCCTGCACGTCGAGGTCCACCCCAGCCAGGGCCTGCACGCCGTAGAACGACCGGGTCAGCCCGCGAACTTCCAGCAGAGCCAAGGTGACACCTCGCATTGGGCGGCACAGGTCAGTGCCAGATTTTAGGCTCTCGCCAGTTGCGCCCGAGAAGGCCGGGCTGTTCCGCACCGCTGTCTCAACTCGCCGACCGGCATAAAGTCAAAAGAGGGGTGACCTCCTCAGGTGCTGCTACACTCACCCGCATCGCTCTCGTCTCGCGACCCCAATCTGGCCATGCGCGTCACGGCGCGACCTGCGCATTGGGCTGGTTGCTGTCGGCCAGGGCGCGGGCGACCAGGCCGGATGCCTTGGCCTCCGCCACGAAGGCCTGCAGGAACAGGGCGCCGGCCTCGCCCCGGTCCCGCGGCGCGCCAATGGCCTGCTCGATCGACATGAACCGGCCAGGGAGCAGCCGCAACTCCGGATGGTCCTGCACCAGAACGGCCAAGGGCTGCTTCACGCCAGCGAGGACAGGGTGCGCGCCGGACAGAACGGACGCGGCCGCCTCGTCGTTGCTGCCGTAGCGCACCAGGCTCGCGTGACGGAGCGCGCGGGACAGGTGCAGGTCATAGGCGCTGCCCTTCACCACCGCGACGGCGGCGCCGGGCGTGTCCACGCTGTCCACCGTCGTGAAGGGGCTGCCGGCGGCCACCGCGTAGCCGCCCTCGATCAGCACGTAGGGCGCGGTGAAGGCGATCTGCTGGCCGCGCACGGGGTCGCGCGCCAGAAAGCAGATGTCCCACACGCCGGACGCCAGCGCGTCGGACACGAGGCCGGCCTGCTCGAACGGGACGATGGCCAGCGGGACACCGAGGCGCCGGGCCAGCGCCGTTGCGAGCGCCACCGACACGCCGCCGGGCTGCCCGCCTGGGCCGCGCTGGGCCAGGACGGCGTTGCCGAAGTTGATGGCGGCCCGCAGCGCGCCGGTGGGCGCCAGCTCGCGCCGCGCCGCCTCGTCCGCCGGCTGCGCTGAAGCTGTCCCGGCCGCCAGCATGAGCGCAAGCAGCAGCCCGGCCCGGCTCACCGCCCCGCCCTCTCGAGCTGCAGGATCGCTCGCGCGCAGGCCTGGGCGCGGGGCACCAGCTTGTCGAGCATCAGGAACTCCTCCGGGCTGTGCGCCCTGCCGCCCACCGGCCCCACCGAGCAGATCGTCGGCGTGCCGACGCCCGCGGTGAAGCCGCTGTCGGCGCAGCCGCCGGAGAACTCGCCCTCGACGGCCAGCCCGCTGGCGGCGGCGCTGTCCACATACAGCTCGACCAGGCGCTTGGCGGCGGCGGTCTGCAGCAGCGGCAG
>JBBSIT010000129.1:0-8587 GCA_038231995.1 Acetobacterales bacterium
AAGCGTGGCGAGGACCAAGAACAGCAGCAGATGTCGCATGCTGTAGCGCTGGCCTTGGGCACGGCGCGGGTCGGGCACGTCGGCGAGTGCGGCAAGCAGAGCAGCAAATGGCACAGGGCGACCTCACGAAGCGGGAAGGTCGCCTTCATACAGCCGCTACGTCACCCCGCCGCCGCTCACGCCCAGGCCGCTACGGCAGAACTGAATGGCCCTGGCCCTGGGCCTGCGATCTCTCGCCAGTCAGAATTGCTTCGATCTCTCGGCAAATCTGGTCAGGACTGTTGCTTGAGCTTTGGGCCGCCGCGGTCGCGGTCAAGGCGGCGACGAAAATCGATGCGCCCCAGGGAAGAACCTCAAATCGGCTCATGAGAATGCTCCATCATCATAAAACATCGTGTCTCGGTTTCGTCGGTAACGCAACGAGTGTTCGGAGCTCGTCCAGGCTGCGTACAGCTCGCCGGTTGGCGTCGCATTGATCTCCCGGACCGTCTCATAATCGAGACATTTGACGCGGTGCTACTTCATCTGCTTTTCGCTCAGCACATTGACTTGATATGCTTGCAGCGCTTCTGGAGCCGTATGTCGGTTCCCAAGCAGAACAGCAGCCATTCATAGCCTTCAAGGCCGCTCCGACTAGGATCACGTCGTATGCAGATGCCTGAGCATGTGCTCAGTCGGGCGAGGAATTGGTGTCCGCGGCGGGATTCGAACCCACGACCCCAAGATTCATCCCACTTCGGCTTTCGCCGCCGCCCCACCGGGCGTTCGTGGTCTGGACTGTCCCTTCACCATAAGCCGACGAAGCCCACAGGTGTCGCCCGTCCAGTCTCTACACCTTCCCGGCCGAAAGGCCGGGCTTGGCTCGGGATCGGCAAGGCGCAAGTGCACCGTAGCTTTCCCCGACTTTGAGCGAATCCGCCGCGCCGTTTCCGATCGCGACGCCCAGTTAAAAACAAGGAATCTTGTGCTCTATCCAGCTGAGCTACGCGGACACTGTGACCACCTCCCGGGCCCTGATCTCTTATAGCCTGTCCGTCGTCTCGCCGGAACCCTCAAGCGAACATTCAGCTTGATCACACCTAACCTGGTAGCCCTACCACTCGCCACATCGCCGGAATGCCGGGGCAAAATACATACATGGTAGGGTGGTCGGGGGTACTTTCTGCTCTATCCGGCTGAGCTACGGAGACACTGGCGGGGAGGATAACCGATCCGCGCCGCCGCGTCAGCCCGGGCGTGACCCCTGGAAGGATCGCGCGTCCGGGTGCAAGGTTGGGGAAAGGGGAGAGCCGCATGTCGAAGGTCATCATCAGCTGCGCCATTACCGGCGCGATCCATACGCCCAGCATGTCCGACGCGCTGCCGATCACGCCCGACGAGATCGCGCAGAGCAGCATCGAGGCGGCCGAGGCGGGCGCCGCCATCATCCACCTGCACGCGCGCGACCCCGAGACCGGCGAGCCGACGCCCGACCCGGCGACCTTCATGCGCTTCCTGCCCGTTATCAAGCAGCGCACCGACGCCGTGCTGAACATCACCCCCGGCGGCGGGCTGACCATGACGCTGGAGGACCGGCTGGCGGCGCCGCTGCAGGCCAAGCCCGAGATGTGCAGCCTCAACATGGGCAGCATGAACTTCAACATCTCGCGCGCGGGGGAGAAGATCACGCAGTGGAAGCACGCGTGGGAGAAGCCCTATCTCGCCCGCACCGTGGACCACATCTTCCGCAACACGTTCCAAGACATCGGGGGGATCGTCGAGCGGCTGGGCAAGGGCCACGGCACCCGCTTCGAGTTCGAGTGCTACGACGTGGGCCACCTGTATAACCTCGCGCACTGCCTGGAGCGCGGCATCGTCGAGCCGCCGCTGTTCGTGCAGACCATCTTCGGCATCCTGGGCGGCATCGGCGCCGAGCACCGCAACCTCATGGTCATGAAGGAGACGGCCGACCGGCTGTTCGGCGACCAGTACGTATGGTCGGTGCTGGCGGCCGGACGGCACCAGATGGCGTTCACCACCATGGCCAGCATCATGGGCGGCAACGTGCGGGTGGGGCTGGAGGACAGCCTGTATATCGGCAAGGGCCAGATGGCGAAGTCGAACGCCGAGCAGGTCGCCAAGATACGCCGCATCCTGGAGGAGCTGAGCCTGGAGATCGCCACGCCGGCGGAGGCGCGGGCGATCCTGCACCTCAAGGGCGGCGACCGGGTGGGGTTCTAGAGGTGCAGGACGCGGCAGCACTTCACGCGACGACGCTCACGATCGACACGCATATCGACATCCCTTGGCCGGATGGGCCGGACCCGTTCGGAGAGACGAACCGCCGGGTAGACTTCCCGAAGATGCGGACGGGCGGGCTGCGCGCGGGGTGCTTCGCGGCCTACGTGCCGCAGGGGCCGCGCACGCCGGAGGGCTACGCGGCCGCGACGGCGCGCGCGCTCGGGATGCTGGAGACGATCCGCGGCATGGGCCGCACGGCGGGGGGCATCACCGCGCGCGTGACAACGACGGCTGCCGAGATCCAGGCCGCGCACCGCGAGGGCGCCACCGCCGTCATCCCCTGCGTCGAGAACGGCCACGCCATCGGCGAGGATTTGTCGCTCCTCGCCCGCTTCCGTGCGCTCGGCGCGCGCTACCTCACGCTCACCCATAACGGCCATAACGCGCTGGCGGACAGCAGTAACCCGCGCACCGACCTCGGCGACGGCGAGACGCTGCATGGCGGCCTGAGCGAGCTGGGCCGCGCGGCCGTGGCCGAGCTGAACCGGCTGGGGATGCTGGTGGACGTGTCGCACAGCTCGCGGCAGACGGCGCTGCAGGCGGCGATGCTGAGCCGCACCCCCGTGCTCGCCACCCATTCCTGCGTCCGCACGCTCTGCGACAAGCCGCGCAACGTGGACGACACCCTGCTCGACGCGCTGCGCGACACCGAGGGCATGGTGAACATCACCGCCGTCTCCGCCTTCGTCCGGCCCGGCGGCAAGCCGGAGGACACCACCGTCTCCGGCTACTGCGACCACATCGACTACGTCGTGAAGCGCTGCGGCCTCGCGCATGTCGGCATCAGCTCGGACTTCGATGGCGGCGGCATGATCCAGGGCTGGATGGACGCGTCCGAGAGCGGCAACCTGACGGCCGAGCTGGTCCGCCGGGGCTACGGGGCGAGCGAGATCGAGGCGATGTGGGGCGGCAACTTCCTGCGCCTGCTCGCCCGCGCGGAGGAGGCCGCCGATGCGCACCGCGACGCTGCCTGACGGCACGGCCATCCCCGTCCTCGGGCAAGGCACCTGGCGCATGGGCGAGGGCCAGGCGCCGCCGGCGCGGGAGGCGGACGCGCTGCGGCGGGGGCTCGACCTCGGGATGACGCTGATCGACACGGCCGAGATGTATGGCGACGGCGGCTCGGAGCGCGTGGTGGCCGACGCCATCGCCGGCCGCCGGGACGAGGTGTTCCTGGTCTCCAAGGTATCGCCGGGCAACGCCACGCGGACCGGCGTCGCGGCCGCGTGCGAGCGCAGCCTGGGACGGCTGCGCACGGACCGGCTCGACCTCTATCTGCTGCACTGGCGCGGCCGGACGCCGCTCGCCGAGACGGTGGAGGCGTTCGAGCGCCTGAAGGCTGCCGGCAAGATCCGGCACTGGGGCGTGTCCAACTTCGACGTGGACGACATGGAGGACTTGCCGCCGGGCAATGCGTGCAGCGCGAACCAGGTGCTGTACAACCCGGAGAGCCGCGGCATCGAGTTCGACCTGCTGCCGTGGTGCCAGGGGCGAGGCATCCCCGTCATGGCCTACTCGCCGGTCGGGCGAGGGGGACGGCTGCTGCAATCGCTCGCGTTCGCAGATGCTGCCGGACGGCTCGGCGCCACGCCCGCGCAGATCGCGATCGCCTGGACGCTGCGCCAACCCGGCGTCGTCTCGATCCCGAAGGCGTCCGACCCGGCGCATGTCCGGCAGAATGCGGCGGCGGCCGGGTTGCACCTGACCGAGGCGGACCTGGCTGCGATCGATGCGGCCTTCCCGCCGCCGCGGCGCAAGGCGCCTTTGGAGATGCTTTAGAGGCGCCTTCCGTCCTAGCAGTGCGCTCGCGCAGGCTGGCTTAGAATGTCTCGGACGAGTCCACGACGACGAGCGCGTGCCCGCCGAGGGGGCCCGGCGTCCGGTCCGGAGGCAGAAGGGCGCGGAAGCGGCGGTCCTCCCGCGCGGCCCGCTCGTAATCGGCATCGAGGACGCCATGGCGGTCGAGGAACCGGTTCAGCGCCGCGGACACGCGCACGCAGCCCTGCGACGCCGGGCGGCCCAGCCGCTGCTCCAGGCGGTCCGGGTCGGTCGCGTGCAGCAGGAAGCGAATGTCGCCCTGCTCGCGGTCGGCGCGCCAGCCCTTCGTGGCCGGCTGCCAGCCGAAGTCCCACACCCGCATGCCCTTCAGTCCGAAGCCGCGGATGCCGTTCTCGTTCGGCGTGCCCTGCGCGCGGAAGCCGAGGATCGCGTCGGTGTTCAGGAAGACGCCGGTGGGCGTGATGTAGTAGTCGCGCCGGCCCGGCTGTCCCGTGGACACCTTGGCGGCGCCGAGGACCTCCCACGGCGCGTCCGGGCGCGCAACCAGCAGGCTGAGCTGCTGCACGCGCGGGCTGCGGTCCACGACGACGAGGAGCTGCGGCCGGTCGAGCTCGTGGCCGCTGGCGGCAAGGGCGTCGTGGGCGAGGCGGACCCACTCGCGGTCCCGCTCGGGCGTGCGCGCGACCAGGTTCGGCACCTCGCGGGTCAGGGCGTCGCGCAGGCGGAGGACCTCGGCATCGACCTCGGAGGAGGGGAGCGCCGGGCCGGCCGGGATCTCGCTCACGAGAGGAGCGGCGTCCTGGATGGCTGGCTGAGCCTGGGCGACGGACGTAGCCGCAAGCGCGATGACGATGAGGGCGGTGCGCACCGGCGTGACGTCTCCTGCTGAACCGGCCGGCATGGCGCCGGCCAGGAGGAGACTACGGCGGCAAGGTTAACCGGCCGTGTCGAAAGCCTTCTCTTACGGCTTCCAGACGATCTCCGCTGGCGCGGGGGCGGTGGGGTCGCAGCGGAGCCACTGGCCGTTGGCGACGCTCACCCCCGTCATGCTCAGGATGAAGCCCCAGTGGCTGACCACCAGCGTGTCCGCCCAGTCCGGCAGCGCCGCCATCTCCACGCGGAACAGCGCCGCGCGGGCGATCACGCTCTCCGCCAGCTCCCCCACCGCGGGCCACCAGACCTCGTCCAGGTGGGAGAAGTCGTGCCCGGGCCAGTTGCGCGCCATGTGCGAGCACGGGCTGCCGATGTCGCAACTGAAGAAGTAGCGCTCCCGCACCAGCGCGTTGACCAGCACGGGGACGCCGAGCGCGCGCGCCACCGGCGCCGCCGTCTGCAGCGCGCGGGTGTAGGGCGAGGCGACGATGCGCCGGATGCCCTGGCCTGCCAGCGCCGCCGCCGCTGCCTCCGCCTGCTCGACGCCGAGCGGGGTCAGCGGCGCGTCAGGGATGCCGGGGTCCTTGCACGTCGCGGAGAAGTGGAGGTTCCATTCGCTCTGGCCGTGTCTGAGGAGGATCATGCCGCGGGATTAACCGGAGCGGCGGGCAATCACAACGGCCGGTCCCGCCGTTCATTGTCCCGTAAGAGGCGCGGCCCTATGTATAGGCGCAGCAACGGAGACACGAGCCATGGGCGCCACAGGCGGCTTCCCGATCGACCTGCTGCTGTTCGGCATGATCGCCGCCTTCCTGGTGCTCCGGCTGCGCAGCATCCTGGGCCGCCGCACCGGGTTCGAGCGGCCGACAGGCGCCGACGGACAGCCCGGCCCGGCCGGCGTGGCGCGCACCGCAGCGCCCCCCGGCCACGCCGACGCAGCGGCGGAGCCGGGCGTTCCCGCCCGCGCGCTGCCCGACCCGGCGAGCCCCGCCGGCCAGACGTTGGCGCGCATGCGCAGCCTCGACCCGGCGTTCGATCCTCAGCATTTCCTCACCGGCGCCGAGGCCGCGTTCCGCATGATCGTCACGGCCTACGCCGCCGGCGACCGTACGGCGCTGCGTCCGCTGCTGTCCGATGACACCTATCGCGGCTTCGAGGGCGCCATCGCCGCGCGCGAGACGGCCGGCGAGACGCAGCGCAGCGAGATCCGCGCGATCCACACCCTCGCCATCGAGGCCGCGACGCTGCGCGGCAGCACCGCCGACATCACCGTGCGCATCGTGTCCGACCAGATCAACGAGACGCTCGACCGCGAGGGCAAGCCTGCTGCCGGCACCGACGCCGTGACCGAGATCACCGACCTCTGGACCTTCGAGCGCGAGCTGGCCCAGCCCGATCCGGCCTGGCGCCTCGTCGCCGCGCAGTCCGGCTAGCGTCCCGCATGCCGGGCATCCTGCCGCCTGCCCGATCCGTGCTCTGCGGCGACTGCCTCGACGTGCTGCCGGTCCTGCCGGCCGCGTCGGTCGATGTCGTCATCACCGCGCCGCCCGCCGACCTGGGCATCGCCTATGAGTGCGGCGACCGGTTGGAGGAGGCGGAGTACCTGGACTGGATGGTCCGGGTCGCCGGGGCGATCAAGCGCGTGCTGAAGCCGGACGGGTCGTTCTTCCTCAACGTCGCCGGGTCATCGCTGCAGCCGTGGCTGCCGTTCGAGCTGATCGTCCGGCTGCGGCCGCTGTTCGCGTTGCAGAACCACATCGCCTGGGTCAAGTCGATCGACACCGGCCCAGACTCTGCGGGCCATGACAGGCCCGTGCCCGGCGAGCGCTTCCTGCATCGCAACCACGATAGCGTGTTCCACCTGACGCAGGGCGGCGGCGTGCGGCTCGACCGGCTGGCCATCGGCGTGGCGTGCAAGGACGAGGGCGGCATCGCCCGCCGCGGCCCTGGGCGCGACCTGCGCTGCCGCGGCGACACCTGGTTCCTGCCCTATCCGGATATGCGTGCGCCAGACGTGCGCACCAGGGCGCACAGCCATCCCGGCGCTTTCCCGGCCGACCTGCCGCGCTGGTGCATCCGCCTGCATGGGCGGCTCGGCGCCGTCGTGCTCGATCCTTTCGCCGGCACCGGCACGACGCTGCTGGCCGCCGCCGCCGAGGGCGCCCACGGCATTGGCATCGAGCTGGACCCGGCCCTCGTCGAGGTCGCCAGGGACGCGCTGGAGCGCATGGACGGGTTGGTCCAAACGGACTCTTAGTGGCCGCGGGCGGCCAGGATCAGCGGGGCGGGCGCCGGGGCCTCCAGCGTGCGGATGTCGGTGAAGCCCGCCGCGAGCAGCCAGGCCTCGATCTCCTCGAGGGCATAGGTGCCGCCGGCCTCGGTGTTCAGCAGCATGTTGGCGGCGAAGATCAGGCCCAGCGCCGGTTCCGTCCTGCGCTGGTCCACCAGGAACTCCGCGATGGCGATCATGCCGCCGGGCTTGAGGGCATCATGGGTCCGGCGCAGGAGGGCTCTGCACTCGGCCTCGCCCTGGCAGTGCAGGATCTGGCCCAGGACCGCGATGTCATGGTCGGTCCCGAGATCCGCGTGCAGCACGTCGCCGGCGGTGAAGCGGTACTGGCGGCTCAGCCCCAGTCCCTCGACGACTCCTCGCGTCACCTGCAGCACGTGGGATCAATCGACCGCCGTCACCGCGACCTGCGGCGAGCGCTGCGCCAAGGCGGTGCTCCAGACGGCTGACCCGGCGGCCAGGTCGAGCACGCTGACCTTGGTCACCGCTGCGGCTACGCCGAGATGCTCGGCGAGCAGGCGGGCGGCGGGATAGTTCGGCGCGAACAGGCTGCCGACCATCTGCTCGAAGAAGACGGCGCCGGCCTCCTCCCCGTTCACCGCATGCGCCGGGCGGCCGGACCGCACGCAGTCGGTGAGATGCAGCCAGTTGGGCAGCAACTGGTCGGTGACGTGGTGGAAGTAGCCGCCGTGATAGGCAGGGGCCGAGATGACCAGGTACGCCCTGCTCTCCGGGGTCAGCCGGAAGCGGCCGAGCGGGTCCTTGCGCAGCAGGTCCAGCCCGACGAGGGCGTTCAGCAGGGCCGCGATGCCGCGCGCCGATGCGTTCGTCGCCGCGGCGATGGCGTCCAGGCTGGCCGGGCCGGACGCGAACAGGTCGAACACGCCGAGCCGGACCGCGGCGCCGATGAGCAGCGGCGGCGCGAACCCCCAGGCGAGCTGCATGAGCCGCTCCGGCGAGGCGGCCGGGTTCGCGGGGAGTGGCGCCGGTTGCTGGTCCATCTGCGGTCCTCTCGGGTCGATGGCTGGAACCTAGCCCTTAGCGCTCGGCCCCGCTTCGCCCGGACGGGCCATCGGCAGACGGAAAGGCGCATGGCCCGATCGGGCCATCCATTCGCGCGTCCCATCGCGCGGGACCGAAGTTCGTTCTGGCGAAACCCCATCGTGTCCAGTAATGATCCAAGTCCTATGCCCAGCGCCGCTGCATCCTCATCCGCACACCGCACGGCAGGGCCATTCAGTTCTGATTACGCCGTGCCGAGGGCGAGCAGCTGGTCGAAGCTGACGGCGTTGGTGTAGAGCGCGAGGCTGACGTTCTGGACGTCCTTGGCGCGCAGGATGTTGAGGGCGACCGAGCGGATGCGTG
>JBBSIT010000130.1:0-8527 GCA_038231995.1 Acetobacterales bacterium
CGGACGACCCTGACCCATACCGCCCGGCGCGGCTGCGGCTGTGGACGCCGCAGCAGGCCATGGCCCGCATGCGGCAGCTGAGGACCAGGCTTCCGGACGGCAGCGACCTGCTGCTGTTCGTGCCGAAGCTGTCCGCGGAGGGGCCGGACCCCGTGCTGCGCACGCGTGCGTCGGTGGCCAGCACGCTGCTCGCCAGCCTCGAACTGGCGCGTGCGTGTGAGGTGAAGCTGCAACAGGACCTGCCGTTCGGGCCGATCCTCGTCTACGCCTCAGAAGAGGCATCGAACGGTCGGAAGTCGGACAGCCAGGCGGACCTCGACGCCTGACGCCGGCATCGGGCAGAGGTCGCCCATCAACCCCGCACGACGCTGCTGCTGGCCGAAATACCTCGGTTCGCCGCCACTGGAGGTGTAGTGTGGCCCCGGACAGCAGCGCAGAGGCTCGCGGTGGAGCAGCGCATCGTCTCGGGAGCCGTGGTGGACCATGCCGGCGCACGCTGGCGGGTAGAGCGACCACTCAGCGCGGATGCCGTGCTGCTTCGCAACGACGCTGGCGAGGTGGTCTGCGCAAGCCCGGCGGCGATCAGCGTTCCCGACGAGCTCGCGGTCACGGCGGCGACGCGGCTCGTGGACGAGCTCCACCATACCGATGCGGAGTGGTTTGAGGCCGCCCGGCGGCGCGACCTGCTGGTGGCCCTGGCACGCCTGCCCCGTCGCAGCCGGGGGGACGTCGCCCAGGTCGCGGGCGAACTCGGCCTGGGACAGCGGCGTGTGTTCGCGCTGCTGCGGCAGGTGCAGGCTGGAGACGGAGTCGAGCAGTTCCTGCCGGCGAGCGGCCGGCCGCGTGCCAAGCGCCTGGACGCCAGGGTCGAGGCCGTCATCACCGACGCCGTGGCGCTTCACTACGCCAAGACGAACAGGCCGAGCCTGCTCAGCCTGTGCGGCAACATTGCCGAGCGCTGCCGGATTGCTGGACTGCAAGCGCCGTCATACCGCGCCGTGCAGGCTCGGGTCCGCGCGACCGACCAAGCCTGGCTGACCCGCAAGCGGCACGGGCCGGGTGCTGCGCGCGCCGCGCGCCTGCTGACCGGGGCGCACCCAGGCGCCGCAGCGCCATGGGAGCGGGTGCAGATCGACAGCACGCCCTGCGACATCCGCCTCGTGCGCGAGGACGACCGCACGGTGATCGGCCGGCCGACGGCAACGTTCGCGATCGATCTGTTCAGCCGCACGGTCCTCGGCTTCTCGGTGTCGCTGGAGGCGGCCTCGACGATCACGGTCGCGACCTGCCTCGCGCAGGCCTGCTTGCCCAAGGAGGATTGGCTGGCCCGGCGCGACCTCCCGGGGGTTCACTGGCCGGTCTGGGGCCGCCCCGGCACGCTCGAATACGACCAGGGGCCCGAGAACGAGGCGCGCGGCATCCAGCGTGGGCTGCGGCGGCACGGCATCGGGTCCAAGGTCCGCGCCCGCGGCCAACCGGAGCAGCACGGCACGGTCGAGCGGCTGATCGGCACGATGATGCGCATGGTCCATGGCCTGCGCGGGACGACCTGGAGCGGCATTACCGAGCGCGGTGAGAGTAGGCCGGACGAGCAGGCCTGCCTGAGCCTGCCGGAGCTCGAGCGCATCTTGGCGCTGGCCATCGACAGCTACAACCACGCGGCACACGAGGGCATTGGCGAGCGACCGCTCGACCGCTATCTCGCCTACTATCGGCGAACCGACCTGCCGGACGGCGAGCGTGTCCCCCCTCGCCTTCCCGCCGGCCGTTTGCTGCTCGACTTCCTGCCGTTCGAGCGGCGGGCGCTGACGCGCTGCGGCATCCGGCTGTTCCGGGTGGATTACAGCTCGGTGGACCTGCTGCCGCTCTGGCGGCGGGACAACCAGCGCCGGGTGGAGCGGGTCGTGGTCTACGACCCGCGCAGTCTCGCGCGGGTCTGGGTCCTCGACGAGACGACGGGCGACTACATCGCCATCCCCTACCGGGTGCCGCACCCCGACATGACCCTGGCCCAGAGCGGGGAGGCGCGTCGTCGCCTGCAGGCGCTCAAGGCCCAGGACCGGACCGAGCGCCGCCTGTTCGACAATCTGGCCGAGATCCGGGCCATCGAGGCCAGCGCCCGCACCGCGACGACGCGCCGCAAGGCCGAGCGTACCCGGCAGGCCGGAAGGGCCTTGCTCACCGAGGGGCCGATGCTGGGCGCCGCTTCTGGCCCCGGCGGCGCCGTCACCCCGTGGGAGGTCAGCAAAGACGGCCGGGAGGAGTCAGGATCACCGGCTCAAGCCGCTGTCACAGGCAGGTTGACCGAAGGTGATGCCACGCAGCTGCGTCCGCCCCGTCCTGGTGCCAGAACCACCCCGGCCTGGGCCGGCCGGGCGATTGCTCCTTTCTCCGACGTCGAGCGCCTGTGAGATGGGCGCGGCCATCGCGGCCCACCTGGACGAGGCGGCCCTGCGGGCGCTGGAGTTCGACGATGCTCGCCGCATCGCCCTGGTCGACCGCGACATCTGGATCGGCTACGGCCGCGCTCTCGACGCCCATGCCCGGCTCGGGCGCATCCTGCGCTCGGAGCGACGCATGCGGCCGGACAACCTGCTGATCGTCGGTGCATCCGATCAGGCGACATAATGCCCACCTCCGTATGTCATTGCAGGGTAAGGGTTTGCTGGCGAGGGTCGCTTGGGACCGGGCGCCGGCCGTGGCGAGCGGCGTCACGCACGGCCGACAGCTCCAAGTCGGCCGCCTTGATAACCCATGGGGCGCCGGGGCACGCCTGACGGGCCGGCAACAGCCCGTCCTGGATCAGGCGGATCGCTGTCATCTTGCTGACTCCCAACTCCTCTATGACTTCGTCCAGTATCAGCTCGCCACGTTCGCGGCGTTCTCCGTCCCGGTAGCAGGGCACATCGCGTCCGTTGCGGAATGAGCAGACACGCGCCTTGGTCCACGTATGCCCTTTGGCCGTGCGGCGGCCGGCGCGGTTCAAAAACGCCGCGATGATGCCGTCGGGCAAAACGCGGGCAAGCTCGGTGACGATGCGTGCCGTTTCCACGTCCATCTGCCACCGGTGCTCTCCCGATTTCTGTTTGCGCGTCTCGATCATCGTGTGATCGCCGCCCTGCCAGTGCAGCAGGAACCGTATCTTGCCGTCGGAGATCGTCACCACGGCCTCGCGCAGCACGGTCCGCAGGATGCGCTTTCTGATCGCCACCGAGGCGCTAGGGTGATGCCAGAGCGCGGGTATGTCGCGGCCCAGCGAGAGCAACTGATCGCGTTCGGCCTCAATCGTCGACTCCTGATGCTCGGCCGTTGCCGCCGACAGCTCCGATTCACGCCGGGCCACGACTGCAAGACTTTCATTCCAACGCCGCTCCAGCTCTGCCGCCACCAGCCGGTTGTCAGGGTCCACCGCGTCATACTGGCGCCGGGCATGGCCGGCCTCGTAGCGGGCCTGCTCCAACGCCAGGATGCACTGGCGCTGCTTCTCGGAAACCACCTGCCCCCGTCGCTCAATCGCGTCCAGGGATGCCGCGATCCCAAACAGTTGCAGAAGGCGGAGCACCTCGTCCGAGACGGCCCGGTCGACGCGCATGCTGCCGAACGAGGTGGTGCAGCTGGGCACGCCGTGGTTCACGTTCGCACCTTTGCAATGATACCGGGCAGCCTCTTGGCGGCCTGCATAGGCAACATGGAGCTTCCGCCCGCAATGCCCGCACCGCAGCAGGCCTGCGAGCAAGGCTGATCCCACCCTGACGGCACCCCGGGCCATGGCGCCCTTCATGTTGGCGTTATCGGCGATGACACGCTGGTTGGCCTCGAACTGCTCCCAGCTGATGTAGCCCTCATGGTGATCGCGCAGCAGCACGGCCCAGTCCTCGCGAGCAACCCGCACACCTTGCAGGACGCGCTTGCGCCCGTTCTCCAGCCGCACGCGCGACGTGGTGCGCCCGTAGGTGTAGGCGCCGCCATACACCGGGTTGGTCAGCATCTTGTGCAGGGTCTGGTAGCCCGGAGAGCGCCATGCGATGTCGCGGGCGGTGCCCACGTGGTGAGTGCAGGGCAGCTCGATCCTTTCCTGGCGTAGCCAGAGCAGAACCTGCCGCACGCTGCCGAATTCGCGGAACCGGCGGAACACCATCTCGATGGCGGCCTGCACGCGGCCGTCAGGATGCTTCTGCAGCCGCCGCAGCGGATCGAGTTGATAGCCAACGGCGACCCGCTGGAACAGCTCGCCCCGGCCTGCCTTGGCGCGGATCGCCTCACGCGACCGCTGGCGAAAGGTGGACAGCTCCATCTCGCTCAGCGTCCCCTTCATGCCAAGCAGCAGCCGGTCATTGGGCAGGCGGGGATCATGGACTCCTTCCTCGTCGATGATCAGGCTGCCCA
Organism: Acetobacterales bacterium; assembly: GCA_038231995.1. GTDB lineage: Bacteria > Pseudomonadota > Alphaproteobacteria > Acetobacterales > Acetobacteraceae > JBBSIT01. Next base: position 4,387 of record JBBSIT010000130.1, read on the forward strand.
CAAGGGCACAGAACTCAAGCAGAGTGTGCCAGTCGCGCCCGTTGCGCGCCAAGCGCGATGCCTCGATCGAGACGACCGCTCCGACCGACCCGTCGCAGATCGCCGCCAACAGGCGTTCGAATCCCGGCCGTGCAATGCCCGACCCGGAACGGCCCAAGTCCTCATCGATGACGACCACGTTTTGCCACCCGAGCGAGCGTGCCCGATCGGCCAAGCCATACTGGCGCCGCTTGCTTTCCAGGTTGTGCTGCACTTGGTCGAGCGTGGACTGGCGGATGTAGACGAACGCCGTCCGCGCGAGGTGGCCGGCGGTGATCTTATTCATCGGCCTTCTCCGCCGCGGCGTCCTCGACGACGCTCAGCATCAGCTCGCGCAGCAGGACGGTGATCTCCGCCGCCGACACGTGCGGGATCAGACCTGGCGGTGGATCCGTCAGCAGGAACAGGTCGCGCTGGGGTGTTGGAAGAACGGCCATCCTCGTCTCCTCGCGCCGGTAGCGGCAAGGCAGACGGTAGGGCGTCCTCAATCATGCGGCGCAGGCCGCGCAGCACAGTAAGAGGAAGGTGCGGAGCTTCCACAGTCGGCAACTCGGCTGCTGCTGCGTCCAGCATCCAGGCCGGAAGCTGCATCAAGCTGCCGTCGGGCTGCTCTACGACGACGTGCAGGCAGTCGTGATGCCGCCAGCACCGGACGACGACCACCTCACAGCCACAGCGCGGATGAAACCCATAGCGGATCAGCGCAGCCTGGCCGGCCTGATACTGCGCAGTATGTTGCTGGATTGACCAACAACGGCAAGGCCGCCATCGCCCGCCGCTTCCTGGCGCGCCATGCCGTCCTTGAGGACCCCGGCGCCGAGCGGGCCCGCATCCCGGTCGCCCTCATCCAGGCCCCGAACGGCCCGAGGATCGCACCGCTGCTGGCGGCGATCCTCGCAGCCCTTGGCCGCGAGCCGGCGCGGCGCACGGTCACGGCACAGCTCAGGATCGAGGCCTACCGCGCGATGCAGGACGTCGGCCTGCGGCTTCTGCTGATCGACGACCTGCACAATATCCGCGGGTCCGGGGTCGGCAGCATGCTGGTCGAGCTGCGCCAGGTCGGCTCGGTCACCGGCGTCTCGCTCGGCGCGTTCGCCACCAAGGAGATCGCCTATGCCCTGCGCCAAGACGAGCAGCTGGCCAACCGCTTCGAGCTGCTGACGCTGCCCTGGTGGCGGTTCGAGGACGCGGAGTATGCCCAGCTGCTCGCCACCTTCGAGCGCCAGCTGCCATTGCGCGATGCCTCCAACCTGATCGATCCCCCGCTGGCCGAGCATCTGCTCCGGGCGGCAAACGGCCTGATCGGCGGCGTCGCACGGCTGCTGCGGCAGGCCGCGATGGAGGCTGTCCTGTCCGGGCACGAGCGCATCGACCGCGCCATGCTGGACAGGGTCGGCACCACTTCGCCAGAGCGGATCGAGGCCGTCGCCCTCGCTGCAGACTTGTAGCATGGCCCGCCTCGACTTGGACGGCTCCGCCCCGGGATACCTGGCCGAGGCGGCGCAGGCATGGCTCCCGACCGACATCGCGGAAACCAGGGCGCGCATCCTCGAGCTCTTGGTCCAGGCCACGGCGGCGGAGGTGGACCCGGTCAGTCAGCTTCAGCAAGCGATGTCGCGCTGGTTTCCTGGCGACCTCGCCGTGGTGCTGCCGGCTTGGCAAAGCTCGAACGACCAGGTTCAGGGCAGCGCCCTTACCCTGGAGCCTCTGCCGGTCCTGCAACGTCCCCTGCTCTGGCCACAACGTCCGAAGCGCCGGTCCGACGAGCTGTTCAGCAGTTGGCTGTGGCGGGTGGCAGTCGCCGCCGCCGCGCCACCGGCCGACTTCGTCCGGGACGTCCTGGGCACGGTGCATGACGACGTGGACCGCGACATCGCCCCGGAGGCCATCCGGCGCCTGGCGCAGGTGAGCGGCCAAGGTGCCGGCCACCTCGCCGCTGGCGCCTTGTCCGCAGGCTCGGACGCAGCCCATGACACGATCGCGGGCATGGCAGAGGACATGATGCTGCGGCATGGGAAGTTGCTGCTCGCGCGGCCCGGGCCTGCCCCTAGAGGCCGCGCCAGGCCGATCCTGCAGTATTGCCCGGGCTGCCTCGGGAGCGATCCCCGGCCCCACTTCCGGCGAGGCTGGCGCTTCGCGTCCGCGGTGGCGTGCCTCGACCATCGGATCAGGCTGCATGACCGCTGCTGGCATTGCGGGGCGCCGGTCGAGTTGCTTTGCCAGCGCGTCGCAACGGGCCAACCGCGTTGTCCTGGCTGCGGGGCGGTGCTGGCCCAGGCGCCGGTGATGGCCGCCGGGCCTGCCGTCGTGCGGCAACGGAACCTGGACGCGATGCTGTGCTACCTGGCAGCCCGGGTGCCGGCGGCGCAGCGGTCCCCGCACCTGGATCGCCTGGCCCATACCCTTCGTGCGCCAACCGCATCCGTGGCGATCCGCCACGCGGCCGTTGCGGACATGCAGCCGGCGACGGTTTGGGCCTGGTTCGGAACACCCGAAGATCGGTATCACGGCCCGCCGTTGCAGATGTTGGCGCGGAGTGGTCGCCTTCGCGATCACGCGACGGCTAAGGCGCGGCGCCCGCCTAGCTACCAGGCAGCCTGGAATGGGCCAGCCGGATGAGGAGGCCGGTCCTGAAGCCGTCAGGCAGTCAGCGACGCCTCGCCGTAATGGACCACAACCGTGAGCGCCAGGTCGGGCCAGCCCGTCCTGATCGCATCCAGTGCCCGCCAGGGCGTCCAGTCCGCCGACCAGAACCGGTAGCAGATGCCGTCATGCCCGGCGGGCAGCACCTCCCGGTCGGCGGGCGATAGCGGCGCTGCGCTCACATGCCGCAGCGGCCAGGTCGTACCCCAATGAACCCATAGCCAGTCCAGCACGCGCGGGTCGTCCGGGCCGAGGCGCAGCAGCGAGGGCGGCAGCGGAAGCAGCGCCTGCAGGTCGAGGGAGCAGGACACCGCCCGTCTCATCTCCAGCTCTGCCTGTGCCCGGCTCTCGACCCGCTCGCGCAAGCGTGCGGCCAGGATGCGCGCGCCCTCGACCGAGATGCCGCGCACGTCCAGCGGCGGCGCCAGCATCAGGTACATCCAATCCTCCTCCAGCTGGTCCTCGCAGCGGAACGGTAGGCCACCCGGGCCGGACGCCGCCGCACGGAACGCCGCCACCGCGCCCGCCGGCCCGGTGACCGTCAGCGTGTGAGGCAGCCAATCCGGCGTCGGCAACGCCTGCGCACCCTCCCCGCCCTCCCGGATGCCCGCCGGCTCCGCAGGCCCGGATTGCTGGCGCGCTGCCAGGGCCAGAAGCTGGCGCCGGTGCTGGCGGCTGCCGACGAGGTCCTGCGCGAGCCGCTCCGGGCGGCCCGCCTTGGGCTTGTCCTTCTTGGCAGGGACTGCACCTCCTCCCCTGCCCCGCTTGCCCCCGCCGACAGCGCCGCCACGGATGCCAGGCCCGCCGGCTCTCCGGCGGCGGGGCGGGCGGGAGGCGCCCACGCCCTACAGCCCGAGCAGCTTGGCCGGGCTGTCGCTGACCAGCTTGGCCCGGCGGACGTAGCCGCGCATGGTCCGCAGGTCCTTCTGGCGGGTGTGGTCCATGATCTGCTCGTCGCGGGCGCCGGCGATGTAGGCCTGGGTGATGAAGCCCGCGCGCAGCCCGTGCGGGCTGAGCCGCTCGCCCGACGCCACCTTCAGGCCGGCGATGCCGGCCCGCTTGGCCAGGATGGTGCGCACGGCGTCGGGGTGCAGCGCGGCGCCGCCGATCACGCCGCGCATGTCGATGGCCCGGAACACCGGCCCGTAACGGCAATCGGACGCGGCCAGCCACTCCTCGACGGCTCGCACCGGGCAGGTGTCGGGCCGCTTGCCGCGCGGGATGCCGAGGCTGGCGCCCTTGCCGGTCTGGTCGCCCTTGGCGCGCGGGATCAGCAGGCGCAGCCCGTCATTGGTGAAGGTGACGTGCTCGCGCTGGATCGCCACCAGATCAACCGCGCGCAGGGCGCGCACCATCATGGCGAGGAAATGGGGTGCTTGCGTTATCGACGCGCCGATGGTGCTCCATTTCCGTTCCCGGTGGCCGTTCGGAGGCCGATAGACACTGGGAGATCCAATCC
>JBBSIT010000131.1:0-8515 GCA_038231995.1 Acetobacterales bacterium
CTCGGCGTGGTCGGGCTGATGAACGTGCAGTACGCCATCAAGGACGAGATGATCTTCGTGCTGGAGGTCAACCCGCGAGCGTCGCGCACCGTGCCGTTCTCCGGCTGGCGCAGGCCGATGCCGTGCAGCAGCTTCTGGAACCGCTCGCGGTCCTCGGCGATGTCGATTGCGTCGGCCGAGGTGCCGAGGATCGGGATGCCGGCGGCCGAGAGCGCCTGGGACAGCTTGAGCGGCGTCTGCCCGCCATACTGCACGATGCAGCCCAGCACCTCGCCGTGCTCCTGCTCCTTGCGGACGAGCGCGATCACGTCCTCGGCGGTCAGCGGCTCGAAATACAGCCGGTCCGACGTGTCGTAGTCGGTGCTGACCGTCTCCGGGTTGCAGTTGACCATGATCGTCTCGAACCCGGCGTCGCGCAGGGCGTAGGCGGCATGGACGCAGCAATAATCGAACTCGATGCCCTGGCCGATCCGGTTCGGCCCGCCGCCGAGAATGATGATCTTCTGCCTATTCGTCGGCTCGGCCTCGCAGGACGGCGTGCCGAAGCCGCCTTCGTAGGTGGAGTACATGTAGGGCGTGGCGGAGGCGAACTCGCCGGCGCAGGTGTCGATCCGCTTGTAGACCGGCCGCACGCCGGCAACCTCCCGCGCCGCCGCCACCTCCGTCTCGCTGCGGCCGCTGAGCTGCGCCAGTCGCCGGTCGGAGAAGCCCATCGCCTTGAGCCGGCGCAGCGCCGTCGTGTCCGCCGGCAGCCCGCCGGCGGTGACCTCGCGCTCGGCCACGACGATCCGCTCCAGCTCGCGCAGGAACCACGGGTCGAAGCGGCAGGCGTCGTGGATATCCTCGACCGACAGCCCGGCGCGCAATGCCTGCGCCGCCATCAGCAGCCGGTCCGGCCGGGGCGCGGAGAGTGCGGCGCGAAAAGCGTCGTGCCCGCCGTCGCCCGGCGCCTCCACCTCGTCGAGCCCGGAGAACCCGGTCTCCATGCTGCGCAGCCCCTTCTGCAGGGCCTCGGCGAAGCTGCGGCCGATCGCCATGGCCTCGCCGACCGACTTCATGCTGGTGGTGAGCAGCGCGGGCGTGCCAGGGAACTTCTCGAAGGTGAAGCGCGGGATCTTCACCACGACGTAGTCGATCGTCGGCTCGAAGCTCGCCGGCGTCGTGCGGGTGATATCGTTGGCCAGCTCGTCCAGCGTGTAGCCGACGGCCAGCTTGGCGGCGACCTTGGCGATGGGGAAGCCGGTCGCCTTGGAGGCCAGCGCCGACGAGCGCGACACGCGGGGGTTCATCTCGATGACGAGCAGCCGCCCGTCCGCCGGGTTGACGGCGAACTGCACATTGGAGCCGCCGGTATCGACGCCGATCTTGCGCAGGCACGCGATGCTGGCGTCCCGCATTCGCTGATATTCCTTGTCGGTCAGCGTCAGCGCGGGCGCCACCGTCACGCTGTCGCCGGTGTGGACGCCCATGGGGTCCACGTTCTCGATGGCGCAGACGATGATGCAGTTGTCAGCAGCATCGCGGACCACCTCCATCTCGTATTCCTTCCAGCCGAGCACGCTCTCCTCGATCAGCACCTCTTTGGTCGGGCTGGCGTCGAGCCCGGTGCCGACAATCTGCTCGAACTCCTCGCGGTTGTAGGCGATGCCGCCGCCCGTGCCGCCGAGCGTGAAGCTCGGGCGGATCACCGCGGGCAGGCCGACCAGCGCCAGCGCCTCGCGCGCCTCCGCCAGCGAGTGGGCGATGGCGCTGCGCGGGCTCTCGATGCCGATCTCGCTCATCGCGTCGCGGAACTTCAGCCGGTCCTCGGCGCGGTCGATCACGTCCGCCTTGGCGCCGATCAGCTCGACGCCGTGCCGCTCCAGCGCGCCGTTGGCGGCGAGCTTCATCGCCGTGTTGAGCGCGGTCTGCCCGCCCATGGTCGGCAGCAGCGCATCCGGCTTCTCCCGCGCGATGATCTTCTCGACGATCTCGGGCGTGATCGGCTCGATATAGGTGGCGTCCGCCAGCCCCGGATCGGTCATGATGGTGGCCGGGTTGGAGTTGACCAGGATGACCCGGTAGCCCTCCGCCCGCAGCGCCTTGCACGCCTGCGCCCCGGAGTAGTCGAACTCGCAGGCCTGGCCGATGACGATCGGCCCGGCGCCGATGAGGAGGATGGACTTGATCTCGGTGCGCTTGGGCATGGTCGCCTCTATGACCGGGAGCGGCCTGACGGTCGCCAAGCCGGCATCGTGCGGTGAAGGAATTCGTCGAAGAGCGGCACGGTGAAGGCCGTGTCTCCGTGCGCAGGACTGAAGATCATGCCTTTGCCGAAATTTACGGCCGAAGGCATATAACTGGATAACTTTCCTCAATTCGGCCAGCGCCGAGCCGAGAAGACGCCGACGATGAGCGCGACCTCGCAAGACCGGGCAGGCTCATGCCGGCTTTTCCTCCATCAACGCGACGAAGCGCCGGAACAAATGCGCGCTGTCGCTCGGGCCGGGGCTGGCCTCCGGATGGTACTGCACGCTGAAGGCGCGCCGCTTGTCGCAGGCGATGCCCTCGTTGCTGCCGTCGAACAGGCTCACATGGGTGATGCGCACGTCCGGCGGCAGGCTCTTGTCGTCCACCGCGAAGCCGTGATTCTGGCTGGTGATCTCGACCCGGCCGGTCGCGAGCTCCTTCACCGGCTGGTTGGCGCCGCGGTGGCCGAGCTCCAGCTTGTAGGTGCGCGCGCCGAGCGCCAACGCCAGCAACTGGTGGCCGAGGCAGATGCCGAACACCGGCACCCCGGCGTCCAGCACGCCCTGGATGGCGGGCACGGCGTAGGCGCCGGTGGCCGCGGGGTCGCCGGGACCGTTGGACAGGAACACGCCGTCGGGCTTGTGGCGCAGGATGTCCTCGGCCGTCGCCGTCGCAGGCACGACCGTCACCTTGCAGCCGGCGGCGGCCAGGCTGCGCAGGATGTTGCGCTTGGCGCCGTAATCGACGGCGACCACGTGGCGCTGCGCGGCCTCCTGCCGCGCGTAGCCGCCGGGCCAGGCCCAGGCGGTCTCGTCCCAGGCGTAGGTCTGCGTGCAGCTCACCTCGCGCGCGAGGTCCATGCCCTCCAGGCCGGGCCAGGCCTGCGCCTGGGCGCGCAGCGCGGCGAGGTCGAAGCGGCCGTCGGCGGGGTAGGCCAGCACGCCGATGGGCGCGCCGCCGTCGCGGACCCGGATGGTCAGCGCGCGGGTGTCGATGCCGGACAGGCCCGGCACGCCCTTGGCGCGCAGGCAGGCGTCGAGATGCGCTGTGGCGCGGTAGTTGCTCGGCTCCGTCACGTCCGCCTTCACGATCAGGCCGAGGGCGGCGATGTTGGTCGCCTCCAGGTCGTCCGGGTTCGTGCCGGTGTTGCCGATATGCGGGAAGGTGAAGGTGATGAGCTGCCCGGCGTAGGACGGGTCGGTCAGCGTCTCCTGATAGCCGGTCATCCCCGTGTTGAAGCAGACCTCGCCAACGCGCCCAGCCGTGTGCGCCCCGAAGCCGCGGCCCCAGAACACCGCGCCATGGGCGAGCACGAGGACGGCGGTGGCGCCAAGGGGAGCGGCGTCGGGCGTCTCGGACATGACGGGGCTCTCCGAGGCGCCGGACAGGTCAGCCAACGTCAGCCCGGTGGCGGAGATCACCGCCTGCCAGTGCTTGGACGGCACGGCGCGGGCCTGGCGCCACTTGCGCACCGCCTCCGTGCCCACGCCAGTGAGCCGTGCCGCTGCATCCGGGCCGCCCAGACGCGCGATAACCTGTTCGATGGTGAGCATGACTGAACCATATGGGAAGAGAATTCCCACGGCAATGTCCGCGAACGTTTGCGGAATTGTTCTCCGGCTCGCGAACCCGCATATAGTAGGGGCAGATGACGGAGGATGGGATGGCGTTGCGGGAGCGGTTCACCGAGGGGCTGAAGGCGTCGATGAAGGCGGGGGATGCCCCGCGCACCTCGACGCTGCGCATGATCCTGGCGCGGCTCAAGGACGTGGACATCGCCGCCCGGCCCAAGGGCATCGCCGCCGTGCCGGACGACGAGGTGCTGTCGATGCTGCGCGGCATGGTGAAATCCCGCCGCGAGTCGGTCGAGCTCTACCGGCAGGGCAACCGCCCGGAGCTGGCGGCCAAGGAGGAGGCCGAGATCGCGGTGATCGCGGAGTTCCTGCCCGCGCAGATGAACGACGCGGCGCTGGCCGGGGCGGTGGACGCCGCGGTGGCGGAGACGGGTGCCGCCGGGCCGAAGGACATGGGACGGGTGATGGCCGCGCTGAAGGCTGCTCAGGGCGCGGGGCTGGACCTGGGCCGGGCGACGCCGCTGGTGAAGGCGCGGCTCGCCTCGTAATGGCGCTATCGCCCGCCTTCCTCGACGAGCTGCGCGCCCGCACGCCGTTGGCGGCGCTGGTGGGCCGCCGGGTCAAGCTGTCGAAGTCCGGGCGCAACTGGAAGGGCTGCTGCCCTTTCCACGGCGAGAAGTCGCCCAGCTTCTACGTGTACGACGACCATTTCCACTGCTTCGGCTGCGGCGCGCACGGTGACGTCGTGAGCTTCGTGATGCAGAGCCAGGGCGCCCCGTTCATCGAGGCGGTGGAGTCGCTCGCCGCCGAGGCCGGGCTGGAGGTGCCCAAACCCAGCCCGCGCGCGGCGGAGGCGGAGCGCGAGCGGCTGGACCTGCACGGCGTGCTGGACGCGGCGCAGGCCGCCTTCGTGCGCCGACTGCATCAGCCCGAAGGCGCGGCGGGCCTGGCCTACCTGCGCGGCCGCGGCCTGTCCGACGCAACGATCGGGCGGTTCGGGCTGGGCTGGTCCGGCGATGGCCGCGGCGGCCTGGCGGCCGAGCTGGCGCGAGCCGGCCTCGACCCGGCGCGGCTGGTCGAGGCCGGGCTGATGCGCGCGCCCGAGGAGGGTGGGGCGCCGCGCGAGGCCTACTACAACCGCGTCACCTTCCCCATCCGCGACCGGCGCGGCCGAATGGTCAGCTTCGGCGGCCGCACGCTGGGCGACGCCAAGCCCAAATATATCAACGGCGCCGAGACGGCGGTGTTCTCCAAGAAGCGCCAGCTCTACGCGCTCGACCTTGCACGCGAGGCGGTGCGCAAGGGCGCCGCCGTGATTGCGGTCGAGGGCTACATGGACGTGATCGCGCTGCACCAGGCGGGCTTCGCCGGCGCCGTTGCCCCGCTCGGCACCGCGCTGACCGAGGAGCAGTTGGGCGAGCTGTGGCGCCTGTCGCCCGCGCCCGTGCTGTGCTTCGACGGCGATGCCGCCGGGGGGCGTGCGGCCTCGCGCACGGCGGAGCTGGCGCTGCCCCTGCTGGCGCCGGACCGCACCTTGCGCCTGGCCTCGCTGCCGGCGGGCGAGGACCCGGACACGCTGGTCCGCAAGGGCGGGCCGGCCGCGTTCCAGGCCGTGCTGGACCAGGCCCGGCCGCTCGCCGACGCCCTGTTTGACATGCTGCGCGAGGGCGGCGGCGATACGCCGGAAGCGCGCGCCGCCTTCCGCGGCCGGCTCGAGGCGGCGGCGGGGCGCATCGACGACCGGGGCCTCGCGGGCGAGTATCGCCGGGCCTTGCTGGATCGCTTCTTCGCTAGCCGCAAGCGGCCCGGCGCTCCCGCCCGTCGGTCCCTCCGTCCGGCGCGGGTCGCCGCCAGCATGGACGCGACCCAGTTCGAGCAGGCGCGCTGCCTCTGCGCCATCGTGCTGCGCCATCCCGCCCTGCTGCGCGACGTCGAGGAGGCGTTCGCCGGCCTGGCCTTGCCGCCCTCGTTCAACGCGCTGCGCGAGGCGGTTCTGGACTGGGCGGACGCGGAAACGCTTGAATCATCCGTCCTGCTCACCCACCTGCACGCTTCCGGACTGGCAGCCGAGGCGCTTCAGGCGGTGTCGGCTGACCCGGTGCCGCTGCCTGCCTGCGCCAGCCCCGATGCCATGCCGGCGGAGGCCGAGGCGGGCTGGTGGCATTACTTCGGGCTGCTGCATCAGGAACGTTTGGAAGAAGATCTCGGAGCGGCAAGCCGCGAATTCATCGCCCAGCCGAACGAGGCCACCCAGCGCCGATTGCTCGGCTTGCGTTCCGCCCAACTCGCGCTCACCGAACTCGGCTCGGAAGCGGACGCCGACGCATGAAGCGCCGTCCCATGAACCCCTGCCCGGGACGCCGGGCGGCACAATTGATTGGAGCACCCTGACCGATGGCGACCAAGCAAGCCGCGACCGCCGATGTAGCGCCTGCCGAGCAGGACGCGGACACCACGCTGCTCGATACCAACGCGGCGGCCGTGAAGCGCATGATAGCCCGCGGCAAGGAGCGTGGCTACATCACCCTCGACGAGTTGAACGCCGTGCTGCCGTCCGAGCAGAACAGCTCGGAGCAGATCGAGGACGTGATGTCGAACCTCAACGAGATGGGCATCCAGGTCGTCGAGAGCGAGGAGGGCGAGGGCGACGAGGCCGCCCCCGTTAAGGCCGAGAAGGCCGAGGGCGAGGAGGAGAAGGAGAGCGACGAGCCCTCCGGCAACGTGGACGAGGCCAATCTCGGCCGCACCGACGACCCGGTGCGCATGTACCTGCGCGAGATGGGCACGGTCGAGCTGCTGTCGCGCGAGGGCGAGATCGCCATCGCCAAGCGCATCGAGGCCGGGCGCGACATGATGATCGGCGGGCTGTGCGAGAGCCCGCTGACCTTCCGCGCCATCATCGCCTGGCATGAGGCGCTCAAGGGCGGCCGGATGCTGCTGCGCGACATCATCGACCTGGAGGCGACGCAGGGCGGCCCCAAGGAGGCGGCCGGCGAGGCGGCGGACACGGTCGCCGAGACCTTCGAGGTGGCCGACGAGGTGGAGGAGGGCGAGGAGGGCGAGGGTCCCGGGCTGTCGCTGTCCGCGCTTGAGGAGAAGCTGAAGCCGGAGGTGCTGGCGACGTTCGAGGAGATCGAGGCGCTCGCCAAGAAGCTCTGCAAGGTCCAGGCCAAGCGGCTCGACACGATCACCTCGGGCGAGGAGATCGGCGCGCGCTCTGAGAAGACCTACGAGAAGCAGCGCGAGGAGGTCGTCGGCAAGGTCGCCCAGGTCCGCCTGCACAACAACCGCATTGAGGAGCTGGTGATTCAGCTCAAGCAGATCAGCCAGCGGATGAACGCGCTCGACGGCCAGTTGCTGCGCATGGCGGAGAACGCCAAGATTCCCCGGCCGGAGTTCCTGCGGGAGTATCAGGGGCGCGAGCTGGACCCCAACTGGATGGACCGCGTGGCGCGGCTGCCCGGCAAGGGCTGGAAGCTGTTCGTCGCCAAGCACGGGCTGGCGGTGATGGAGGTGCGCGCGCAGATCGCGGCGGTGGCGCAGGACGCCGGGCTGCCGATCAGCGAGTTCCGCCGGGTGTATGCGACGGTGAGCCGCGGCGAGCGGGACAGCGCTCGGGCCAAGAAGGAGATGATCGAGGCCAACCTGCGGCTCGTGATCTCGATCGCCAAGAAGTACACCAATCGCGGCCTGCAGTTCCTGGACCTGATCCAGGAGGGCAATATCGGGCTGATGAAGGCGGTCGATAAGTTCGAGTACCGCCGCGGCTACAAGTTCAGCACCTACGCGACCTGGTGGATCCGGCAGGCGATCACGCGCAGCATCGCCGACCAGGCGCGCACGATCCGCATCCCCGTGCACATGATCGAGACGATCAACAAGCTGGTCCGCACCAGCCGGCAGATGCTGCACGAGATCGGCCGCGAGCCGGCGCCCGAGGAGCTGGCCGAGAAGCTCGGCATGCCGCTCGAGAAGGTGCGCAAGGTGCTGAAGATCGCCAAGGAGCCGATCTCGCTGGAGACGCCGATCGGCGACGAGGAGGACAGCCATCTCGGCGACTTCATCGAGGACAAGGCGGCGGTGATCCCGCTCGACGCGGCGATCCAGGCCAACCTGCGCGAGGCGACAACGCGCGTGCTGTCCAGCCTCACGCCGCGCGAGGAGCGGGTGCTGCGGATGCGGTTCGGCATCGGCATGAACACCGACCATACGCTGGAAGAGGTCGGCCAGCAGTTCAACGTCACCCGCGAGCGCATCCGGCAGATCGAAGCCAAGGCGCTGCGCAAGCTCAAGCACCCCAGCCGCAGCCGCAAGCTGCGCAGCTTCCTGGACGATTAAACACGGTTGCGATACCCCGTTTCCGTTCGGGTGAGGGTCGGGGTGAGCGGATGCAGCCGACAACCAGAGTCGCGGTGCGGGTGTCGTTCCTGCGCACGGAGCAGCGCAACCCGGCGCCGCGGCCGTTGCCGGCCGATACCGACCTGATCCGGCTCGCGCGCTGCAGCGTGTCGTTCTACCGCTATCTCTACGGCACCGTGGGCGCGCCTCATGTGTGGTGGCTGCGGCGCTCGCTGAGCGATGACGCGCTCGGCGCGATCCTGCGCAATCCGGCCGTCTCGGTGCACGTGCTCTACCGCGGCGGCGAGCCGGCCGGGTTCTTCGAGCTGGACGCAAGCCCCCGGCCGGTCGTCAACATCAGCTATTTCGGGCTC
>JBBSIT010000132.1:0-8498 GCA_038231995.1 Acetobacterales bacterium
CGTATCGTCGGACATGGCGGGTGTGGCCTCGGCGTGATCGCGTGAATGGATGGTTTTGACACCCAATCCGTAAACGCAGTCAGCAGCTTACGCGACACCCGCCAACGAATCGCTGCCATGCCCGTGAATAAGAGCGGTTAGCGCCGCGGCCGCGACGCCCCGGCGGCTACGATTGCGGGAGAGCGAAGACATAGAGCGTCCCTCCTGGTGCCGTCCGCTGCTTCAGGTCGGTCATCGCGCCCACGAAGCCGAGCGCGCCGGTCGGGTCGCGCGGATCGAGGTTGCCGGACACGATGGCCCCGGCCCAGCCGCCCACTCCGGAGAAGATGGCGATGTATTGCCGCCCGTCCGGGCCGCGGTAGGCGATGGGCTGGCCGATGATCCCGGAGCCGGTCCTGAACTGCCATTTCAGGTCGCCGTTCCGGGCGTCGATCGCCTTGAACCAGCCATCCATCGGTCCGTAGAAGACGAGGTCGCCCGCCGTCGCCAGCGTGCCGCTCCAGATCGGCAGGTCCTCGTTGATCTGCCAGGCCGGCTTGCTCTGCACCACGTCCCAGGCGGTGAACTGGCCGCGGAAGCCGCCCCTCCCGGGCTTCATCACCACGTTGGCGCCGACATAGGGCGTGCCGGCGATGTAGTTCACCTGCACGCTCTCCCAGTCCATGCACAGGTTCTCGTGCCCGATATAGAGCAGCCCGATGCGCGGCGAGTACGATGACGGGTTCCAGTCCTTCGAGCCCGACGCCGTGGGGCAGATGTCGCGCACCACGGTGCCCACCCGGGTCACCTTCTCCGGGTTCATGGTCGGTCGGCCGGTCTTGAGGTCCACGCCCAAGGTCGAGTTCACGTAGCCGTACGGCTGGGCCGACAGCACCTCGCCGTTCGTCCGGTCGACCGTGTAGAGATGGCCGTTGCGGGCGGGATGCAGCAGCACCTTCCGCATCGTGCCGTTCACCGGCATGTCGAGCAGGACGATCTCGTTCATGTCGTCGTAGTCGTGCATGTCGTGCGGGTTGGCGCCGTAGAACCACCTGGCGCCGCCCGTGTCCGGATCGCGCGCGAACAGGCCGCCGGTCCACTTGTTGTCGCCGGGCCGCTGCTCGTTGTTCCAGGGACCGGGATTGCCAGTGCCATGATAGATCAGGTTCAGCTCCGGGTCGTAGGAGATCCACCCCCACGTCGTGGCGCCGCCGATGCGCCAGGCCTCGGGCGGCCAGGTGCTCACGCCGGGTCGGCGCCCTTCTCGGAGTCGTAGAAGGGGCGGAAGTCGGCGCCGATCAGCACGTCCGTGTCCGGCCCGGTGCCGTAGGCCTTCCACACCAGCTTGCCGGTTTCGGCATCCAGCGCCGTGACCCAGCCGCGCACGCCCAGCTCGCCGCCGGAGTTGCCGACCAGCACCTTCCCCTTCACCACCAGCGGCGCCATCGTGATGGTCTCGCCCTTGTTGATGTCGGCGAGCTCGGTCTTCCACAACGGCTTGCCGGTCTCGTCATCGAGCGCGTAGATACGGCGATGGCGCTGGGGATGGTGACAATCATGGAGGCGCCGCTGAAGAACGACAGCGCCAGGTTCGGGATGCCCACCGCGAACATGTGGTGCACTCAGACGCCGAAGCCGAGCGCCATGGTGGCCACCGTGGAGAGCGCGACGATCGTGTAGCCCACCAGCGGGCGCCGGCAGAACGTCGGCAGCGCGTCCGAGACGATGCCCATCGCCGGCAGCACCAGCGCATAGACCCACGGATGCCCGAAGATCCAGAACAGGTGCTGCCACAGCAGCGCCTGCCCGCCCTGCGACACGGCGAAGAAGTGCGTGGTGAACTGGCGGTCCAGCCACAGCAACAGGAACGTCAGGCTGACCGCCGGGATGACCAGCAGGTTGGATACGGACGCGGTGACCGTTCCCCACACCAGGATGGGCATCCGGTTCACCGACATCCCCGGCGCCCGCAGGCGCAGCAGGCTGACGATGAAGTTGGCCGAGCCGACCGTGGTGGAGATGCCCAGGAAGATGATCCCCAGGGCGTAGATGTCGATATTGATGCCGGGATTGTACTGCCGCGTGGCATACGGGACGTAGTTGAACCAGCCGGCGTTCGGCCCCACGCCCACGACGAACCCGGCATACATGAACAGCCCGGCGGCCAGGCAGATCCAGTACGACAGCGCGTTCAGCCGCGGGAACGCCATGTCCCGCGAGCCCATGATGAGCGGCCACAGGAAATTGCTGAACCCCGTCAGCACGGGCAGCGCGTACAGGAAGATCATGGTCATCCCGTGCGTCGTGAACAGCTGGTTGTACTGCTCCGGCGTCAGCAGGCGCTGCTCCGGGCGGGCCAATTGCAGGCGCATCACCAGCGCCTCGACCCCGCCGGCAATCAGGAAGATGAACGCGGTGACGATGTAGCGCTTGCCGATCTCCTTGTGGTCGACCGTGGAGAGGATGCCCCGCAGGCCCGGCGCCGCCCCCAGATCCTGTCCAGGTGGCGCGTGTAGGCGACGGTGGCCGTCGCGACCTCGGGCACCCTCTCGAACTCGGACACTGCCACGGTCGGTCGCCTCACTTCAGCGTTGCGAGATAGGTCCGGATGCTTTCCATCTCCGGCCCGGACAGATTGAGCACCGGCATCCTCGTCCCCGGCTTGATCGCCTGCGGATCGACGATCCAGGCGGAGAGGTTGGCGATGGTGTTCGGCACGACGCCGCCGGCGATCATGCTCCGGCTCATCAGGTGCGTGATGTCCGGCGCCACTGAGCCGCCCGCGGCCGTGCCGCGCACGGCGTGGCAGGAGCCGCAGCGGAACTCGACGCTCGTCCGGCCCCGCTCGAGCTCCGGCGTCGTCGGAGCCGGCGCGGGCTCGATCTGGCCTTCCAGCCACCGGTTGAACGCCTCCGGCGGCTCGGCGATGACCGCGAACGCCATGTGCGCGTGCTGCTGCCCGCAATACTCGGTGCACTGGCCGCTGTAGCGATCGGGCTAGCGGGCCTGGATCCAGGTCTCGTTCGTCTGGCCGGGGATCGCGTCGGTCTTGCCGTTGAGGGCGGGCACCCAGAAGGAATGGATCACGTCCGCCCCGATCAGCTTGACCCGCACGGGCTGGCCGACCGGGATGTGTATCTCGTCGGCGGTCGTGAAGACGCGGGATGGTTGGTCGCTCAGGTATCGCACCTTCCACCACCATTGCTGGCCGGTGACCTCGATGGTCAGCGCCGGCCGGGTCGCCGGGCTGTTCACGGCGGCGATCACCTGGACCGTCCAAACCAGCGAGCCGAGGAGTGCTATGGTGGTCAGCCCGATGCCCCAGTAGAACCAGGGCAGCCCGTTTCCGCCCCGATCCACGGGCACGCTCTCGATGGGGCCGGCGCCCGGCGCCCGCCGGGCCAGGACCCCGGTGAACACCAGCGCGCTGATCACGACGCTGACGACGATGGAGATCGCCAGCAGGCCCCAGGTCAGCGCCACCACAGGGTCGGCGGCGGCGCCGAAGCCGCGCAGGTAGCTCAGCGGCGTCTCATCGGCGTAGGCCGGGCAGTAAGGCGCCACAGGCGAGGATGACGGGCGCGGGACGTATCACCGCGCCCTCGCGCCCGCCGGCATGGCGGGTCCCCAGGGGCGCCGGGCCAGGGCGAGCCACAGCACCGCCATCGAGACGGCGAGGAAGGCCGCGCAGCCAGGGATCCACATGATGGCGCCGCCGGCTTGCTGGTCCTGCAGCGAGCTGAGGCCCCAGGCGCCGGTGGTGAGCGCGTGCGGCGCATAGAGCGCTCGCGGCGCGAAGGTGATCAGCGCGCCGAGGAAGCCCATCTGCACCGTGGAGATCAGGCCCGCCCCCGCGACCGGCAAGACCCGGGCCGGGCTGCGGTCCAGCAGCCCGTGCCAGAGCAACACCGCGGCAACGAACAGCGTCAGGTGCATCGACCAGTAGACGGCGGCGCTGCTGAACGTCGCGGCGTAGGCGACCGGGCTGTGCCAGAACCAGAGCAGCAGGGCGAACGCCCCGGGCGGCCAGCAGCGGCATCGACCCGGCGGCAGTCCCGCTCCGCTGCCCACCGGACCGGGACAGCAGCGCGGCGAGGGCGGTTCCCGGCCGCCCCGCCGCGATCAACGGCGCCGCGGCCAGCGTGAGGATCACGTGCTGCGCCACCCGCGCCGAGAACAACGACACCGAGAGCGCGCAGAGCGGGGAGATCAACGCCAGGCTGGCGATCGCTCAGCCGGCGCAGAACGCGCCTATTGCGCCCCGGCTCAAGGGCCGGCCCATCCGACTGGCGCCCAGCAGGTAGGCCGCCAGCACCGCTCCGAGTGCGGCGAGCAGCAGCGGATCGAGGTTCCAGCGTGACCAGAGCATCTCCGGGAGCGGTGGCTCGCCGCAGTATGGGATCGTCGCGACGAGAACCGGTGACGCGCGCGCCTCCTTCCGCTCGATCGGCCAGGAGGCTCAACGCTGCCCCGAACCCCTCCACTCCACGCAGACCAAAGCAAGTCAGCAACTCTGGATCAGCCGTAACCCGCAAACGCGCCGATGCACGGGCCGTTCTCATCCAATCACGCGTTCCTGATCGGCCCAGGCGCATGGGCTGCCATCGCTCTCTGACATTCCCGTGTTCGTGGGCGATTCCGGGCAACCCTTGCGCAGTTTCGGGGCTACGCACGCGGGGCATGGCGCTGGCCGAACGGTTCAGTCCCCTTTTTGCCTGCAAGCGGAGCCTGCATGGACACCGGCATCGGGACCGAGCGCGCGAACGAGACGAAGGAGAGCCGGCGCGGCGCGGATCAGCCGTACGATGATGCCCGCCCCGCGCCGAAGAAGGATGCGCCGCCCGAGGGCAAGCAGGACAAGCCCAAGGACGACAAGGAGGGCGACAAGCCCGAAAGGGACAAGAACGACGACAAGCAGCCGATGTCCCGCGGCCGCAAGTGGCTGTACGGCCAGATCGGCGGCGCCGTGCTCTTGGCGCTGATCGTGGGCGGGGTGCTCTACTGGCTGCACGCCCGCCCTTACGAGAGCACGGACGACGCCTTCATCGACGGCTTCATGTCCCAGATCGCCCCCCAGGTCGCCGGCCGCGTGACCAGCCTGGCCGTGCGGGACAACGAGATGGTGAAGGCCGGGCAGCTCCTCGTCGAGATCGATCCGCGGGACCAGCAGGTGAAGCTCGACCAGGCCCGGGCGCAGCGCGCGAACGCCGTGGCGCAGGCCGATCAGGCGCGCGCGCAGGTGCTGGTGCAGCAGGCCAACGTGGACCAGGCGAGCGCCAACGTGCGGGTGGCCGAGGCCGACCTGCAGCAGGCGACGCAGGACCTGGCCCGGTATCGCGGCATCGACCCGAAGGCCATCACGCGCCAGCAGCTCGACCAGGCCAGCGCCGCCGCCAAGTCCGCCAATGCCCGGCTGGACGCCGCGCGCCAGACCGTCACGGGCGCGCAGGCCCAGGTCGCCGCGTCGCAGGCGCAGGTCGAGGCGGCCGAGGCCGCCGTGCGGGCCGCCGACGCCGACATCCGCATCGCCGAGCTGCAGCTGTCCTACACGCGCGTGGTCGCGCCGGTGGACGGCCGCGTGACCAAGCGCACCGTGGACGTGGGCAACTACGTGAACCCCGGCCAGGTGCTGCTCGCCATCGTGCCGCGGGATGTCTGGGTCACGGCCAACTTCAAGGAGACGCAGCTCACCCTGATCCGGGAGGGGCAGCCCGTGCAGGTCAGCGTGGACGCCTTCCCCGACCGCAAGCTGCCGGGGCGCGTGGACAGCGTGCAGTCCGGCACGGGCGCCGTGTTCAGAAGCCTGCCAGCCGAGAATGCAACCGGCAACTACGTCAAGGTCGTGCAGCGCGTTCCGGTCAAGATCACCTTCGTGGGCGACGAGTGGCGTGACCTGCGGCTCGCGCCTGGGATGTCGGTGGTGCCCCGCGTCACGGTCCGGCCAGAGGATTAGATGGCCGAGGATAACCTGCCGCGGTCGGCCGCGGGGCCGAACTCGCCGTGGCTGCTGGCCTTCGTGGTGTCGATCGCGACGTTCATGGAGGTGCTGGACACCACCATCGCCAACGTGGCCCTGCGCAACATCGCGGGCAGCCTGGCGGCCGGGCAGGACGAGAGCACGTACATCCTGACCAGCTACCTGGTGTCGAACGCGATCGTGCTGCCGATCAGCGGGTGGCTGTCGAACGTGGTCGGGCGCAAGCGGTTCTACATGACCTGCGTAGCGCTGTTCACCGTCAGCTCCGTGCTGTGCGCGTTCGCGACATCGCTCTGGATGATGCTGCTGTTCCGGGTGTTCCAGGGCATGGGCGGCGGCGGGCTGGCGCCGACCGAGCAGAGCATCTTCGCCGACAGCTTCACGCCGCAGCGGCGCGCGCTCGCCTTCTCGTTCTACGGCTTCACCGTGGTGACCGCGCCCGCCATCGGCCCGGTGCTAGGCGGGTGGCTGACCGACACGTATTCCTGGCACTGGGTGTTCCTGATCAACCTGCCCGTCGGCGCCCTGTCGCTGACGCTTACGTATTTCTTCGTGTACGACAGTAAGCAGGTGAAGGAGGACCGGCGCGAGTTGCTCGCGAAGGGGCTGCGGATCGATTACCTTGGGTTCGCGCTGGTCGCGATCGGTTTCGGCGCGCTGCAGATCGTGCTGGACCGGTTCGAGCGCGACGACGGGATCTCGTCCTCCTTCATATTGGGCCTCAGCATCGTCTCCGGCATCAGCTTGGTGTCGCTCGTGATCTGGGAATTGATGCATCCGCAGCCGATCGTGGATTTCCGGCTGCTGCGGAGCCGCGCCTTCGCGATCAGCTGCGTCGTGATGTTCATGTTCGGCCTCATCATCATCTCGACGACGCAGCTCCTGCCGCAACTGAGCCAGGAATTGCTGCGCTACGACGCCCAGACCGCCGGGCTGACGCTCGGGCTGGGCGGCCTCGCGTGGGTGTTCATCATGCCCATCGCGGGCTTCGTCACGGGGCGCCTGATCCAGCCGAAATGGCTGATCGGCGCCGCGCTGCTCGGGACGGGCTTCGCGCTGTGGTGGGCGGCGGGCCTGAACCTGCAGGCATCGTTCTGGAGCATCTCGGTCAGCCGCGTGCTGCAGGTGATCTGGCTGCCGTTCATCTTCATCCCGCTATCCGCGGTGTCCTATGTCGGCGTGCCGCCCGACAAGAACCCCGACGCTTCCGCGATCATCAACCTGATGCGCAACCTGGGTGGCAGCGTGGGCGTGTCGGTCGCCACGACCCAGCTCGCCTGGCGGACGCAATTCCACACGGCCCGGCTGGGCGAGCACATCACGCCGTATGACGGCTGGGGCTGGGGCCGGCCGCTCGGGCAGATCGCGCGGGCCATCCAGCAGCAGGCCAGCATCATGAGCTACCTCGACATCTTCGTGATGCTCGGCCTGGTCGCGTTCTGCATCGCGCCGCTCGCGCTGTTCCTGCCCAAGCTGCCGAAGGGAGCGGCCGCTGGTGGGCATTAAGGCTGGATGGGTCGCGATCGCGCTGCTGCTGTCGGCCTGCAACGTCGGCCCCGAGTACGAGCGGCCCAGCCTGTGGACGCCGGGCAGCTGGTTCTCCCGGCGTCCGCCGGCAACGGAGGCCAGCCTGGCCGTCGCCGAACCGCTGGACCCGTCCTGGTGGGACAGCTTCAATGACCCGGCGCTCACCCGGCTGGTGAGACGCGTGGCCGCGCAGAACCTGGACGTGCGCGCGGCGACCGCCCGGGTCGCGCAGAGCCGGGCGCAGCGCCGGGTCGTCGGCGCGGACGCGCTGCCGCAGGTGAACGGCAACGCGTCCTACACGCGCGAGCGGCTCAGCGAGAAGGGCGTGGTCGGCCTGGTCGGCGGGGGAACCGGAGGGTCCTCGAACCCGGCGCTGCAATCAAACGGGCTGGGCGGCCGGCAGGGCGGCTTCCCGAACAGCAGCGGCATCGGCTCGGCGTTCGACCTGTTCCAGTACGGGTTCGATGCGAGCTGGGAGCTGGACATCTGGGGCCGCGTCCGCCGCGGGATCGAGGCGGCCGATGCGCAAACCCTGGCCAGCGAGGATGCGCGGCGCGGCGCCCTGGTCTCCGCGCTCAGCGAGTTCGCGCGCGACTACGTCCAGCTCCGCGGCGTGCAGGACACGGCGCGCATCACCCGGAGCAACCTGGACAGCGCCCGCCAGAGCGCCCGGCTGACGGCGGAGCGGTTCCGCGGCGGCCTGGCGACGGACCTCGACGTCGCGAGCGCGGAGGGGCAGGTGTCCACCACCGCCGCGAACCTGCCGCAACTGGCGCAGCAGGAGGCGCAGCTCGCCAACGCCATCGCACTGCTGCTGGGCGAGCCGCCCGGTGCGCGCACGCCCGAGCTGACGGACGCGACCCAGCCCGGCATCGCCCGCGTGCCCCCGCTGCCGTCCCGCGTGCCGATCGGCCTGCCGAGCGAGCTGGTGCTGCGCCGCCCGGACATACGGCAAGCGGAGGCGCAGCTGCACGCGGCGACCGCGCAGATCGGCGCCGCCGAGGCCGAGTTCTTC
>JBBSIT010000133.1:0-8486 GCA_038231995.1 Acetobacterales bacterium
GGACCTCAGGCCGCCTTCTTCTGCTCGGCCTGGCCCTCGATGATGCCCATGATGTCGCTCTCCTTCATGATCAGGAGCTCCTCGCCATCAAGCTTCACCTCGGTGCCGGACCACTTGCCGAACAGCACGCGGTCGCCGGCCTTCACGTCGAGCTCGACGAGGGCGCCCTGCTCGTTGCGCGCGCCCGGGCCCGCGGCGATGACCTCGCCCTCCATCGGCTTCTCCTTGGCCGTGTCGGGGATGATGATCCCGCCCGCGGTCTTCTCCTCGGCGGTGATGCGCCGGACCACGATCCGGTCATGCAGAGGACGGAACTTCATCTGGATTGCTCCTTCACTGGTCAGTTCAGCTGGCCTGTCGCGCCAAGAGCCGCACATACCCCCCGCATCAAGGGCCAGAGCGTGATCATCAGCGCTCATATCAGCACTCCCCTTCTCGGGAGCGCCCGCGATCTAGTCCGCAGAAGCTCTCCCTTCAAGCACCGAAACGAGCTATCGCTCAGCCCCGAGGCTCAGGCACAAGGTTCGACGCGCATGGGAAGCCCACCGGCCGGACGCAACGTCACCAGCAGCTCCGGCCGGACCGGCGTCTTGGAGGCATGCCGGAGCCGGAACCCTCGCGTCAGCCCCGCCAGCGCCACGAGCATCTCGGTCATGGCGAAGTGGTTGCCAAGGCACGTGCGCGGACCGCCGCCGAATGGAAAGTAGGTATAAGGCGCCACCCGCGTCCCGGGCGCGAACCTCGCGGGGTCGAAGCGCTCCGGATCCGGCCAGAAGCGCGGGTCGCGCTGCACGAGCCAGGGACTCAGCGCCAGAATGGCGCCGATGGGAACATCGTAGCCGCCGATCTGGTCGGGGCCGGCCGCGAGGCGCCCGAACCAGCCGACGGGCGGATACAGACGCATGGCTTCCTGAATCACCGCATGCGTCAGGTCCAGTCGGCCGAGGTCATCCGCGCTGGGCAGAGGGCGTCCCTCAAGGACCTGAGCCACCTCGTCATGGACCGCATCGGCGACGTGCGGGTGGCGCGAGAGCAGGTGCCAGACCCAGGTCAACGCGGCCGCCGAAGTTTCATGCCCGGCCAGCAGCATCGTCATCACCTCGTCGCGGACCTGCCACGCGTCGACGCCGGCGCTGCCTTCCTCCGCGACAAGCAGCATGCCGAGAAGGTCATCTCCCGCCTCGCCGGCGGCGAGCCGCTCCGTGACGAAGCGCCCGACCGCCGCATCCAGCGTGGCGAGCGCGTGCCGGACGCGGCGGTTGGCCGGTGTGGGCAGGCGCTCGGTCCAGTTCGGGGCCAGGGACCAGAAGCGGCCGGCGAGCCAGGCTTGCGCCTCGTGCACGGCCGCGCTGATGGCGGCGTCCCCGCCCCGCCGCTCCTGGCCGAACATGCAGCGGACCACGATGTCGAGCGTGAGGTCCGACATCTCGCGCGAGATGTCCAGAGCAGAGCCTGCGTCGGCGGCAGCCTGCCATCGGCTTGCCAGATCAGTCACCGCAACGCCCATGATCTCGACGAAGCGGCGGATCCGCTCAGCGCGGAAGGCGGGCTGCAACAGGCGGCGCTGTCGTTGCCAGAGGCCATCCTCGCTGGTGAGCAAACCCTCCCCCATGACGGCCTTCAGCTGGTCGTGAAACGGGGTGCGTCGGTAGTTCGCGTGGTTCTCCTGCAGCACGTGACGAATATGCGCCGGGGCGGCGACCGCGAAGACGGGATGACGGCCCGGCACGGCGAGCCGGACAAGATCGCCGAGCGCCCGGGCCCGCTCGAACACCTCCAGCGGATCACGGCCGAGCGCCGGTAGGACACCGAGCAGCGGCACGCCGCTACGCAGAACCGGTG
This sequence comes from Acetobacterales bacterium, assembly GCA_038231995.1. Lineage (GTDB taxonomy): Bacteria > Pseudomonadota > Alphaproteobacteria > Acetobacterales > Acetobacteraceae > JBBSIT01. Next base: position 1,843 of record JBBSIT010000133.1, read on the forward strand.
CTGCTGCGCGGGCTTGCCCAGGCTCCGGCACGGGGCTGCGGGGCCGCTCCGTGGCCAGTCTGGAAGCCGGCAAGCGGTCTCGCGGGACCATCATGCTGCACCGTGCAAGGCTGCAGACACAGGCTGCGCCCTGTCATGGCGTCCAGCAATCAGGCAACTATGCCTTCGCGCACTCGAGCTGCGCATTTCGACGATCGCAGCCATCGATTTCGGAATACGTAGCAGTGCCGATGCAATGGTCGATGATACGGTGCAGGCTGCCGTTATGCCTGCTGGTCCTTGGCCTCCAGCTCGTCATCCGGCCGTTGTGGCTTTGCCTGGCCGGCGCGCGCGAGGATCTCGCGTGCTCGTCCAGGGGTCGCGCGCGCGGCACGGGCCGCGAAGGTGCGCTCGGCCTCAGCCTGCGCGCCCACCCGCGCGGCCAGTGCGGTTGCGATATACTGGTTCAGGCTCACCCCGGCCGCCTCGGCCTGTGCCGCTGCGCGCTCTTTCAAATCGTCGGGCAGCCGTAGGGGAAAGCTGCTCATCCCTCTATCCTCCTTACCACCGTGCCGGGGCGCTCCACCCCGATGCCGAACCGCCGGGCGCCAGCCTGCATGTCCGCTACGTTGAAGGACGCGATCAGATCAGCATCGCCATTGATCGCCGTCTCCAGCACCAGGTCGTCGTTCGGATCACGCGCCTGCGGTCGCCAGCGGTAATCGAAGGCAACCGGGATGCACAGGCTCGCCAACTCGTCCAGCACCGCCACGACCTCCTCGGCCGACACGCCGGCCATGGCGAGCACGGCCGGCCGGGTCAGCACGGCCTCATACTCCAGCAACAGCGATGTCGAGAGCAGCATCCTGATCTCCCCATCAAGTGCGGCCAGCAGCAGACGGCGGGACGCGCCGGCGGCGCTGGCGAAACCCGCGACAATCACGTCCGTGTCGAGGACCACGCGCAGCGCCATGATGTTGCATGTGACATCACGCAGCCATGGTATCCAGGCTGTTACACATCCAATCGCCCACCTAACCGTGTGTGAAAGCGAGCTGGACACGGTGACACCCTAGCTCAAGCCGCCAAGTCGTGCTGCAGTGCCGTCAGCCGCTCGACCGTTACCCCGAACACGAAGCCGCCTGTCCCGAAGTCGTAGGGCGCATCCAGCCGGTGGATGGCGCGATGGTGGTTGGGGCAAACCAGCACGAGGTTGCCCAGCGTGTCGGGCCCGCCGCGGCTCAGCCAATGCACATGGTGCGCCTCGCACAGGTCCGCCCTGTAGCTCCGCCGCGGTGCCCAGCCACAGAGCTGACAGGCGCCGTCGTAGAGGTCGCGCAGCTCCAGGGTGTGCCGCCGATCGCGCGCCAGGGCGCCCTGAGCCGCTTGGCCGAGCAGGTAGCGCCGCCGCTCCTCGGCCAACCCCGACGGCTCGTCCCGCAGCAGCCGTGCGACGGAAGCCTCGTCGCCCGACACCAGCAGCGCCTCGAGGCGCTCTTCCGGCAGCAGCCGCGCCCGCGGCTCCGGCGCGAGGTGCCGGGCGTAGGCCGCGAGCCGGGCGTGGTCGGCCTCCCCCAGCCATCGCACGGCGGCGCGGCCCTGGAACGCCCGCCCGAGCACGTCGCCCCCGGCCGCGATCGCGAGCGAGCGCACCAGCGGGGTAATGTCCGGCTGCCCGTCCACGGCGAAGTAGCGCGAACGTCGAAGGTCCCCCCAGACCCGGTAGGGGCCGTAGCGATAGCCAGGCGGATTGCGGGTCTTGGCCGAGACGACCAGCTCAGCGGCGAGCGCGTAGGCGCCGCTCCGTGTGTGCGTGAAGGCCCACACGCTGTCGCCGAGCGCCACCTCGTGCAGCAGCGGGTTGGCCTGGTTCAGGTGGTAGCCGACGCCGTGGTCCAGATCGCGCCGATGATTGTCGCCGCGCCAATGATAGAGCAGCGGCATCAGCCCTCGGCGTCCGTCATGGCAGCGGCCCGGTTCACTCCCTCGTCGTTCAGCAACTCGCCTGGGAACAGCAGGCCCGCGACGCCGATCAGCAGGTACTCGGCGAAGGCCAGGGGACAGCTGCCGAACTCAGCCCAGATGTTGCGCGAGCCCGGCCCCCAGGACGTGCACCAGAAGCGCACGGGCACGCGCAGGTGGGGTGCTGCCGCAGGCGCGTCGGCGAATAGGCGCGCCGCCCAGCGCTGGTACTTGCGGACTACCTTGCCGGGCGCGTGCCCGAGCAGGGACGCGGCGCTGAGGTCGCCCAGATGGTAGGCGTAGTTGTAACCCCAACGGGCGAACTTGCCCGCGTCCGCGCGGATGCCGGCCAGGTTGACCGACACGCCGCCGGTCCGGCCGTAGCGGCCCGCCTTGCCCACGTAGAGCGGCACGACCCGGCCCGCTTCGTCCAGGCGGTGCATGAGGTAGAGCACGCCTTCCGCCTCGCCCGGCGCGGACGCGAGCACCTTCTCCACCGTGCCGGCCAGCAGCTCCCCCATCGCGGCTGAGCGCCGCAGCATGGGCCGGCCGTCACGGCCGTAGCCGAACACCTCGACCGCGCCGTCCGGGCCGGTCGCGAACAAGGGCACGCCTGCGTCCGCGATGCTGTGCGCCGCGCAGAACGCGTCCCACAGCGCCTGCTTGGTCGCACACTCCTGCACGACGGTCCCGTCCAGCACAGCGACGCTCACCCGGCCCACTCCGGCACCTGCTGGTCGTGGCGCAGCCGCAGCCGCTGCACGTGCAGGGCCGCGAACACCTCCCCCGGCTCGGGCACGACCGAGCCGCCCAGGCCCGGCAGGCTCGCCCGCGCCTCGTCCGCGAAGCGCCGGGGCAGGACCGGGCCGGTCTCATGGAGGTAGGCGCGCCGCCACCACCCCTGGATCGGCTCCGCCGCACCCCGGAGTAGCCCGTCGCCGGGCAGGCGGTCGCGCTTGGCGTGCTGGTTCACCCGCCGGTGCGCGGGCATGAGGTTCCACAGGTCGCCGCAGGGCCAGGCCGACCAGGGCAGGCAGTGGTCAATGTCGAGGCTAGCCGCATCCAGCCTGCGCCCGCTCCAAACGCAGTGCAGCGCCTCGCCCCCTTGCAGCAGGGCGAGCGCCCGCTCGCGTGGCAGGGCCGTGTCGCGCGACGGCTCGGACCAGGTCATGGCAGCCGCGAGGGCGCCCTCATCCAGGGTGCGCCCCTGCCGGGCCGCGTAGCCGCGCATGAGCCGCAGCCACTCCGCCACCAGCGCCGGCTCCACCCAGGCCGCGAACCGTCCCAGCGCCCGCCACAGCTCGCGCGGTACCTCGAGCACGCCGAAGCCAGCGAGGAACGCGGCGTCGAGCACGATCTCTCCCTCCCTCCGCGGCGCGAGCCGGCGCGCGGTGGGCAGCACGGGGCCGCCGTTCGGGTAGGTCATGTACGTGGCCGGCATCCTCGCGATCAGGTCGGCCGCTTCCTGCAAGGCCGCGCGCACGGCTGGGGCCTGCTCGCCCGCGAAGTGCGCGCCCACCCGCAGGTCGAGGCGCGGCACGAGGCCGGACAGCAAGGCGCGGAAGCCCGGGCCCGCGAAGCCCAGGCCCTCGGGTCCGGCGTTGCGGGGCATCTGCGGCAGCTCCTCCCCGACGAGCGGCAGGTAAAGGCGCAGCCAGTTCAGCGCGACCAGGCCGAGCGGCAGCACCACGGCGTCCTCGCCCCGTGCCTCGGCAAGGCCGGCTTGGCCGTCCGCCGCGCGGCAAAGCGCGCGCAGCAGGCCCAGCTTGTAGGTGGCGGCCTTCTGGTCGTTCAGGATCACGTGCCGCAGCAAGGGCAGCGCGCCCGTGCCGTCGTCTGGCAAGCGGAGCGCCACGCCCGTCCACGACACCTCAGGGCGGTTCATCCGGTCCGGCATGTCGGTCGTGCGTGCGACCAAGGCCCCGTGTCCGCGGGCGAGGCGCTCCACCTCGGCCAGCGACACCGGATGCATGCCGCGCTCCGCCTCGGCCGGGCCGTGCCGGAGGGTGAGCGCCAGCACGCCGCCGGGCCGGAGCAGGCCGAGCAGCTTGCGAAAGCTCCGCTCGCGCTCACCGGGGGCTACGTGCTGCCACACGCCGCTGAGCAGGATCAGGTCGAAGGCGAGGCCGAGCCGGTGCGTGACGGGCAAAGCGGGAAGCTGGTCCGCAACCCAGCGCACGCCAGTGTCAGCATGGCGGCGCTCGCCTTCGGCGCGCATGGCGGCGGAGGGCTCGACGGCGACCACGTCGTGGCCGAGCCGGGCCAGCCACGCCGCATCCCGGCCGGTGCCGGCGCCCACGTCCAGCACCAGCGCGGGAGCCGTGGGCAGCAAGCCGTTCAGCCACGCATGCACCCGTGCCGGGTCAAGCGCCTCGTAGGCGGCAGCAAGGGTGGCAGCGTTGCTGCCGTACCAGGCAAGGGGATCAGCTGACACGCTCATGGCGGAAGATCATACGCCCTTGCGCCTCCGTGCCGAGCGGCCCCATGGACCGGCCCTTCGATCTTCCGGCTCTACCAAGTCCACGCTGGTGACATCGGCCAGTCGACGTGTTCGCTTGAGCGAGCGGTCCCGCCCAGGCGTGAGCGAGCGACGGAACCTCGACGCTGACAATGTCGAGATGCTGCCCGGGTGCTTGAGGGCACGAGGCAACGCAGCGTCTGCGATTTCGTTCGTCGTGTCTCTTTCCGCCGGAGCGCCCTCATGGACACGAATGACAAGAACCCGTTCTCCCGTCGACAAATCGTCGGCGGGACCGGCCTCGGCCTCGCAGTGTCCACCGCACTGCCCGCCCTCGCGCAGGGACAGGCGCCTTCGACCACGCCCCAACCGCTGCAGGATCCGACCACCAAGCATCCCCGGCCACCCTTCAAGCAGCAATCCCAGCCCTGGCCGGGCCTTGCGAGCCAGATGGACCCGCGCCCGGACCATGGTGAGCGCAGCTATCGCGGATCAGGCCGCCTCGCTGGGCGCAAGGCCCTGATCACGGGCGGCGACTCCGGGATAGGACGGGCGGCCGCCATCGCCTTCGCCCGCGAAGGTGCGGATGTCGCGATCAACTACCTGCCGGACGAGGAGCCGGACGCGCAGGAGGTGCTCGCCCTGATCAGGGCCGACGGGAGGACCGCCCTCGCCATCCCCGGCGACCTCCGCGACGAGGCGTTCTGCCGACGCTTGGTGGAGGACGCGGTCCGAGGGCTCGGCGGGCTCGACATCGTGGTCAGCAACGCCGCGCGGCAGCAGACGCGTGCGTCGATCCTCGACATCTCGAACGAGGACTTCGACGCGACGATCAAGACGAACATCTACGCCCCGTTCTGGATCATCAAGGCGGCGCTGCCCCACCTGCCGCCCGGCTCCACGATCATTGGGACTGCGTCCGAGCAGGCATACGATCCGTCACCCGACCTGTACGACTATGCGCAGACGAAGGCAGCGACCATGAACTACGTGAAGTCGCTGGCCAAGCAGCTCGCGCCCAAGGGCATCCGCGTCAACGCGGTCGCACCCGGGCCGATCTGGACGCCGTTGCAGGTGTCCGGCGGAGCCACGCAGGAGAAGCTGGAGAAGTTCGGCGCCACCACGCCCCTGGGACGCCCTGGCCAGCCGGCAGAGCTCGGGTCGATCTACGTCCAGCTGGCAGCCGCCGACGCCAGCTTCGCGACCGGGCAGGTGTACGGCTCTGCCGGGGGCAGCGGTCAGCCCTAGCGAGGACGATGCTCTCCCCTCGAACAAGCTGAGTACCATCGGTCGATCGTGTCCTGAGTGACCTCGCAGGCGCACGGTATGCGGCTGGTCCAATGTCAACCTGTCCAGCTCTTACGACACGGTGCAGGGCGGCTTCGACGCAGGCAGCGAACGCCTCCTGGTGCCGCCGAATGTAATGAACCCAGGATACGATGCCCGCAACCATCAGCTTGCGTTCACGGCGCATAAGCCCAAGCTCTCGATATGTTCATCGTGGATGAGCCGACCGCTGAAGCGATCCGTCTTGCTTGGGAGGATGGCGGCGAGCTGTCCGCTATCGTCGAGCTGCGCCGGCACTACCCACTCATCATCGACACCGCACGGGCGCGGCTCTGCGTGAGGACGATCGTGAGCTGGATGCCGCGGCCCGCCCCGGAACCAGGGCAGGGCTAATAAGCGGGGCACCAGATTGCCCGCCGAGGGTACTATCCAGATGGGTTTCTCGGTGATATCTTCAGAGTCGACGTCGAGCTTTGTAAGCTCCTTCGCGCACTCGCGCCTGTCAGGTCATGGCGCGAGCAAAACGAAACGTCTCAGCGGCCACCCTCCCTGCTGGGCCAACCTAAGTTGCCATAACGCCCGATTCTGCAACTGGAGCTTGTAGGTCACCGGCAGAGACGTCGCTCCTCGAACCGGTAGAGCTGTCATGGATTGCATCCTGCCGTGGGAACGGTGGAGCGGCCAAGGCGACGCTCTAGCCCATCTTATTCGCCGGAACGGCAACGAACCACCAAGTGTTTGGAAAGACTGGCCTCCTAAGACCGCGCCTTTGGCAAAATTTGCCACAGGCCGGTTTCTTCTTTCCGACTGTAATTATTCAGAAAAACGGCAATTTGCGGCTGTCTCGTGAATAAGACGGGCTAGCTTTGCAGGTCCGGCACCGTCAAGCACTTACTGAGTAAGAAAACATTTTTCTTGCTAAAATTTTCGGTAAGGACGACAGTATCTGGACCTTAAC
>JBBSIT010000134.1:0-8433 GCA_038231995.1 Acetobacterales bacterium
AGGATCGCGGTGGCCGCCTCCAGCGCGTCCACCCCGGTGAACGGCATGGCGGCGTGCGCCGAGCGCCCCTCGACCTGCACCTCCAGGTGCAGGCAGCCGTGATGGGCGTTGACGACGGCGTAGGAGAAGCCGGCGCCGATGGCGAGGTCGGGCTTCGAGACCCCTTCGGCGAGCAGGAGGGCTGGCCCGATCTCGCCGCCGGTCTCCTCGTCGTAGGTCAAATGCAGCTCGACCCCACCATGCAGCGTTCCCCCCGCCCGCTCTAGGGCGAGGAGGGCGAAGGCGTAGGTCGCGAAGTCCGATTTCGAGACCGCCACGCCGCGGCCGTACATCCATCCGTCGGCCACCTCGGCGCCGTAGGGGTCCCGCGTCCAGCCCTCCCCGGGCGGCACGACATCCCCGTGCGCGTTGAGCGCGATCACCGGGCCATCGCCGAACTTGCGGCGCACGACCAGGTTGGTCGCGCTGACCATGCCGTTCGCGCGGGCCAAGGACTCGGGCACGGGATGGCGCTCGACCGTGAAACCGAGCTCCTCCAGCAGCCCGGCCGCGCGCTCGGCATGGCGGGCGCAGTCGCCGGGCGGATTGTCCGACGGGACCTTCACCAGCTCGGCGAGGAAGCGCACCTGCGCGTCATGCTGCGTCGCGAGGAAGCTGCTCACGGTGTCTGCAGCGGTTTGGGGGCGGTCGAGCATGGCGTCCTCGCGTCAGTTGCCGGCCTGGGCCGGATCGAGATGGAGCAGGGCATCGACGAGCACGCGCGTCGCCGCGTCCACGTCGCTCTCAGAGACCGCCTCGGCCGGGTTGTGGCTGATGCCGCCGGCGCAGCGCACGAACAGCATCCCGATCGGGCACAGCGCGATCATCGCGAGCCCGTCATGGCCCGCGCCGCTCGGCAGGCGCGGCGGCCGCAGCCCGAGGCGGGCGGCAGCACCGTCCAGCGCGTCCATCAGCCAGGGCGCGCACGCCGCGGCGGCCTCGTCATAGAAGGCCTCGACCGCGAGGCCGACGCCGCGGCGCCCGGCGATCGCCGCGAACTCGCGCCGCAGCGCCTCGGCGGCGGCGTGCCGCACGGCGTCGTCCGGGCTGCGCAGGTCCAGGGTGAAGCGCGCGGCCGCGGCGATGACGTTCACCGCCCCCGGCAGCGCCTCGATGCGCCCGACCGTCGCGACCAGGTCCCGGGTCCCGAGCGCCAGCCGCTCGGCCGCGAGCACCATCTCCGCCGCCGCCGCGACCGCGTCCCTGCGCAGCCGCATCGGCACCGTGCCGGCGTGCCCGGCCACGCCGGCCACCTCCACCCTGAACCGGCTCGCGCCGTTGATGGCCGTGACGATCCCGAGCGGCGCGCCCTCCGCTTCCAGCACCGGCCCCTGCTCGATATGCACCTCGAGATAGCCGAGCACGCCGGCCCGGCGCCGAGCCAGGCCCGGGATGCCGAGGGGATCGCAGCCGAACGCCAGCAGCGCCTCGCGCATCGTGACGCCGTCGTCGTCCGCGGCATCGAGGGCGGCCGGGTCGAAGGCGCCGGCCGCCGCGCGCGATCCGGTCAGCGTGACGGGGAAGCGCACGCCCTCCTCGTCGCCGAAGGCGAGCACCTCGATCGCGTAGGGCAGGCGCTCCCCCCGCGCGTGCAGCTCGGCCACGGCCTGGATGGCGACGACCACGCCCAGGGCGCCGTCGTATTTGCCGGCGTCCCTGACAGTGTCGATGTGCGACCCGATCAGCAGGGCCGGCGCTCCGGCCGCCCGCCCCTCGTAGCGGCCGGTCACGGTGCCGGCGGCGTCGATCCCGGCCGTCATCCCGGCCTGCCGCATCCAGGCCGCGACCTGCGCGGCGGCGGCCGCGTGCTGGGGCGTGAGATAGAGGCGCGTCAGGCGGCCGGGTTCGCTGGAGAAGCGGGCGAGCTGGTCGAGCCGGCGCATCGCGGCCGCGCCCGGCTCGGCCGGGCCGGAGCTCAAGCGCCACGCCGTCATGGTCTCGCCGGCGGCAGTCATCCTGGTCATCGCCCGTCCCTTCCAGCATGCCATTCCGGAATGGGAAGGAGGTTGATCGCCGCGCAACGATAGGTCCAATATGTTGTTCAGGTGGATCAAGACGTGCGAAGTCTTGATCCTTGAGCTCTCCGGAGGCTGGATGGAACTGCGGCATCTCCGCTACTTCGTGGCCGTTGCGGAGGAACTGAGCTTCACCGCTGCGGCCGGCCGGCTCAGGGTTTCCCAGCCCCCGCTCAGCCAGCAGATCCGCGACCTGGAGCGGGAGCTGGCGATCAGCCTGTTCACCCGGACCAGCCGGCGGGTCGAGATCACGGCCGCGGGCGTCGCCTTCCTGGCGCATGCGCGCGCCATCCTCGCCCAGGCCGAGCAAGCGGCGGAGCAGGCCCGGGCCATCGGCCTCGGCCGGGTCGGCACGCTCGACATCGGCATGACGGGCTCGGTGCTCATGGGGAAGCTGGGCCCGCTCGTCGCGGCGTTCAGCGTGCAGCATCCCGAGGTGGCCGTGCGTCTCAACGAGATGTCGCCCCAGGCGCAGCAGGCGGCCCTGCATGCGCGCCGGACCGACATCAGCTTCCTGCGCCGGCCGGCCGACGACGAGGAGCTGGCCGTCGAGCTTGCCTGGCCCGAGAGCGTCGGGGTGGCGCTGCCGGCGCAGCACCGGCTGGCTGGGCGCCGCAGCATCCCCCTCGCGGCGCTGCGCGAGGAGAGTTTCGTCTCCCTGCGCCTCAGCGACTCTCGGTTCGCGCAATATCTCCGGGATTGCTGCATCGAGGCCGGGTTCGCGCCGCGCATCTCGCAGCAGGTGGTCGAGGCCTACTCCCTCGTCAGCCTGGTGGCGGCGGGCCTCGGGGTCGCGCTCGTGCCGGATTGCGTGCGGAGCTTGTCGCACCCCGGGGTGGTCCACCGGCGCCTGGCGGACCCGGTTCCGGCGGCCGACGTGAAGATGCTCTACCGACCCGACCGCAGCGCCGCCGCCGAGCATTTCATCCGGTTCGCCCGCGGCTTCCTGAGCCCTCGCGGCTGCAACGCCGCATTGCCCACCGGAAATATTTGCTCCTAGACTCCGCAAGCGCTCGCGACGTCAGCGCGCAGGGAGGACACAGGTATGAGCGAGACCATCGACCGGCTCCTGGCCGACGCCGTTGCCCGCGGCGACGTGCGCGGCGTGGCCGCCACCGCCGGCACGGCGCATGGCGTTACATACGAAGGCGCCGCCGGAGTCCGCCGGGAGGCCGGCGACGCGATGGCGCCGGACAGCGTCTTCTGGCTCGCGTCGATGACCAAGGCCATCACCAGCGTCTGCGCGCTGCAGTTGGTCGAGCAGGGGCGGCTCACGCTCGATGCACCGATCGGAGGCGTGCTGCCGCAGCTTGCCGACCCGCAGGTGCTGACCGGGTTCGACGCCGCCGGCGCCCCGCAGCTCCGCCCCGCGACTCGCGCGATCACGCTCCGTCACCTGCTGACCCACACCAGCGGCTGAGCCTATGAGAAGTGGTCCCAGGACATGCTCCGCTACGTGACCCAGGCGGGGACGCCGGGCATCCTGACATGCAAGCACGCCGCGCTGGAGACGCCGCTGGTCGCCGATCCCGGGGACGCCTGGGAGTACGGCCCCGGCATCGACTGGGCCGGCAAGGCGGTGGAGGCGGTGAGCGGCCAGCGCCTGGCCGACTACATGCACGACCACGTCCTCGCACCGCTCGGCATGCGCGACACGGCGTTCCGCATCGGGGACGCGCAGCGTGCGCGGCTGGTGGAGATGTCGGCGCGCGATGCGGAGGGCAACCTGTCGCCGATCGCGCTGGAGGTGGAGCAGGAGCCGGAGTTCCACATGGGCGGCGGCGGCCTCTATGGCACGGCGCCGGACTACCTGAGGTTCTGCCGCATGATCCTGAACGGCGGGACGCTGGACGGGACCCGCGTGCTCGCCGAGGCGACGGTCGCGCTGCTCTCCAAGGATGCGATCCACCCGGTGCGGGTGAAGCGCCTGCTTACCGCCGTCCCGTCCGCGACCAACGACGCCGAGTTCTTCCCCGGCCACGACAAGGGCTGGTCCCTGGGCTTCCTGCTGAACACGCATGATGTCCCCGGCGGACGGAGCGCACACAGCATGAGCTGGGCCGGGCTGGCCAACACCTATCACTGGATCGACCCTGCCCGCGGCATCGCCGGCGTGCTGATGACGCAGGTCCTGCCATTCGCGGATGCGCGCGTGCTGGCCCTGCTCGACCGGTTCGAGCAGGCCGTCTACGCCGACGCGGCGCTCGCCCGCGCTGCATGACGTAGGCTATTGCCGATCCCGCGTGACCGTCCCACCATGCCGTCAGGCGCCCACAGAGGATCGCGAGGAGGAAACATGGCAACGTCCCGGATGCGTTTCGGCATTTTCCTGGCCCCGTTCCACAAGCCAGGCATCAACCCCACCTTGGCGCTGGAAAGCGACCTCGAGCTGATCCAGTGGCTGGACCGCTGCGGCTACGACGAGGCCTGGTGCGGCGAGCACCATTCCGCCGGCAGCGAGATCAGCGCCTCGCCGGAGATCTTCATCGCCGTGGCGGCCGAGCGCACCCGGCACATCCGCCTCGGCACCGGCGTCGTCAGCCTGTCGTACCACAACCCGCTCTGGGTGGCGGAGCGGATCGTCATGCTGGACCACCTGACCCGCGGGCGCGTGATGTTCGGCGCCGGCCCGGGATCGCTGCCGACCGACGGCGCCATGATCGGGCTCTCGCAGTCCCAGACGCGCGAGCTGCTGGACCAGAGCCTGGACATCATCATGCGGCTGCTCACCACCGAGGAGCCTGTGACGTTCCACAACGACCGCTGGGACCTGCACGACGCGCGGCTGCACTTGCGGCCGTACTCGAACCCGCTGTTCGACATAGCGGTCGCCGCCGTGGCCTCGCCGACCGGGGCGCGGCTCGCGGGGCGGCACGGCATCGGCCTGCTGTCGATCGGCGCCACCACGGCCGCCGGGTTCGACGCGCTGGCGCTGCACTGGACCGTGCTGGAGGAGCAGGCGCACCGGCACGGCAAGGCGGTGGACCGCTCGAAGTGGCGCCTGGTCGGGCTGGTGCACTGCGCGGAGACGATGGAGCAGGCCTGCCGCGACGTGGAGTACGGGATCGAGCAGTGGTTCAACTACTTCCAGGCAGTCGCGGCCTTTCCGCAGATGTCGATGCCCGGGTCGAACGTGAAGGAGATGATCGCGTTCATCAATGATTCCGGCTTCGGCGCGATCGGCACGCCGGACATGTGCACGGCCCAGATCGAGCGGCTGCAGGCGCAGTCCAACGGCGGGTTCGGCGCCTACCTCATGCTCGCGCACAACTGGGCCGACCCGCGGGCGACGCTGCGCAGCTACGAGCTGGTGGCGCGCCATGTCATGCCGCGGTTCCAGGGGCACGATCAGGCGACCATCGGCGCCGCCCAGCGCGCGACGGCCGCTCGTCCGGCGCTGGCGGAGGTGCACGCCAAGGCGGTGGAGACGGCGACCCAAAAATACGCGGCGGAGGTCGCGGCCGGGTAAGTGCCTATCCCGGCAAGCCGGGCCGGCGCTGGCTCCACGGCCTGATCTCCTCCAGCAGCGCCCCCAGCCGCAGGAGGTCGAGGTCGGCGCCCCAGCGCCCGACGATCTGCACCGCCGTCGGCAGCCCGTCCGCCGCGAAGCCCGAGGGCACGGTCAGCGCCGGGTGGCCCGTGAGATTGAAGGGATAGACGTAGCTGGTCCAACCCTGCCGCGTGATGCCGCAGCGCTCGCCGTCGATCTCCACCTCGTCATGCGCCGCGTCGAAGTCGGCCGGTAGCGCGGTGCGCGTGAGCGTCGGCATGACGAGCACGTCGTGGCGCTCGAATAGGCCCTGGATCGCCCGGAACAGCTGCGTGCGCGCATATTGCGCCTGGCGGAACTCCGGCAGGCTGAAGGCGTCGCCCCGCTCCATGAAGGCGAGCAGGGTCGGGTCCATCTGGTCGCGCCACTGCGACAGGTGCCGCGCCATGGCGACCGCGAAGTTGGCCTGGTACATGATGCGGCCGGGGAACTCCATCCAGTCCACGCCCTCCCCAGCCGGCTCCACCTCAGCGCCCAGCGCCGCCAGCGCGTCGAGCGAGGCGCGGGCGTTCGCCGCCATGTCGTGCTCGACGCGCGGATTCGCCGTGCGCTCGATGAAGCCGACGCGCAGGCCCGCGAGGTCCCGCCCGATCAGCCCCGGCGAGAGCCGCAGTTCCCGCGCGGCGCCCAGCGTCCAGGGATCGGCCGGGTCCGGGCCGGTCAGCACGCCCAGCATCAGCGTCGCGTCCGTCACGCTGCGCGCCATCGGCCCGGCATAGGTGTAGTTGCCGAACGCGTCGGCCGCCTGCTGCCACGGCACGGCGCCGAGCGTCGGCTTGAGCCCGACGATCCCGCAGCACGCCGCCGGAATGCGGATCGACCCGGCGCCATCCGTGCCGAGCGCGAGCGGGCCGATCCCCGCAGCCACGGCCGCCGCCGCCCCGCCGCTCGACCCGCCCGGAGTGCGCGAGAGGTCCCACGGGTTGCGGGTGACGCCGAAGCTCGGCCCGTCGGTCAGCCCCTTGTGGCCGAACTCGGGCAACCGGGTCTTGCCGATGACGATGGCGCCCGCCGCGCGCAGCCGGGCGACCGTCACGTCGTCCCGCTCCGGCATGTTCGCCCCGAAGATCGCCGAGCCGTGCGTCGTCGGCGCGCCCGCGGCATCAACCTGGTCCTTGATGCTGACCGGCACGCCATGCAGCGGGCCGAGCGCGGCGCCGTCCATCACCGCCTGCTCGGCCGCCCGGGCGTCCCGCTCGGCGCTCTCCTCCATCAGCGTGACGAACACGTTGAGCTGCGACTGGGCGCGCCTCGCTGCATCGAGCACCACCCGCACGTACTCGACCGGCGACAGAAGCTTGCGGCGGATCAGCGCGGTGGCTTGCGCAGCCGGCATGAAGAGGAGGTCGGAGCCCTGCATCCTGGTCTGGTCCCTCTCGCTGCGCCGGGCACGTCGTTTCGCCGCTGGCGACAGACCGGTATCGCATATATCGTGCCCGGCGCCACACCCGGCCGATCAGAGGCCGGGGTGCCCCCAGGGAGGCCAGCATGTTCGGACCCCGCTTGACCAAGCGTCAGCTCCTGGCCGCCGGGGCAGGCACCCTGTCGGCCTTCGGGCTGCCGCGCAGCGCGCAGGCCAAGGGCGGCCTGACGGTCGTGCTGGAATCCGAGGTCGTGATCCTGGACCCGCACGCCACCACGGCCGCGATCACTCGCAGCTTCGGCTACCACGTGTTCGACACGCTGTTCTCGATGGACTCTGCGGGCGCGATCCATCCGCAGATGGTGCGGGACTACGGCGTCTCCGACGACAAGCTGACCTGGACGTTCACCTTGCGCGACAGCCTCGCCTGGCATGACGGGACGCCGGTGACGGCGGCCGACTGCGTCGCCTCGCTTCGACGCTGGGGCGCTCGCGACAGCCTGGGGCGCATGCTGCTGGCGGTGACGCGCTCGCTGGAGGCGAAGGACGCGAAGACGTTCGTGCTGTCGCTCAAGGAGCCGTTCCCCCTGGTGCTGGACGTGCTCGGCAAGCCCAACGCCCCCGTGCCGTTCATGATGCCCGAGCGCATCATCCGCGCCGCCGGCGAGCAGCGCATCACCGAGATCGTCGGCTCCGGCCTGTTCGTGTTCCGTCCCGGCCAATGGCGCCCGGGCGACCAGATGGTGCTGGCGCGCAACCCGAACTACGTGCCGCGGCAGGAGCCGCCCGACTTTCTCGCCGGCGGCAAGGTGGTGCGGGTGGATCAGCTCGTGCTCAAGACCATGCCGGACGACGCGACCGGGGCGAACGCGCTGCTCGCCGGCGAGATCGACTACATGCAATACATCCCGTTCGACTCGATCCCGCCGCTGGAGCGCTCGCGCGACATCAAGCTGCTGGGCCTCGGCGGCATCCACATGTTCCAGGGCAATTTCCGCCTCAACCACGCGAGCGGCCCCTTCGCCGACCCGACGGTGCGCAAGGTGTTGTGGAAACTGGTGGACCAGGCCGAGACCCTGCAGGCGATCGGCATTCCCGACCGCTTCGCGGTGCAGGACTGCCCATCGTTCTGGATGTGCGGCTCGCCGATGGAGACCGCCGCCGGCTCCGAGGCCGCGAAGTTCTCGATTGCCGCGGCCCGGGCGGAGCTGGCGCGCACCGGCTACCGCGGCGAGCCCGTGGTGATGCTGGAGGTGTCGGGCTCGATCTCGCAGACCGCCGGACACGTGCTGGCGGAGAACATGAAGAAGGCCGGCTTCACCGTGGACGAGCAGACGATGGATTGGGGCACCGTGCTGGCGCGCCGGGCCAAGCGGGAGGGCTGGAGCCTGTTCCCCGTCTACTCCAACGGCGTGGACATGGTCTCGCCGCTCAACCACTTCTACATCGCCAACAACTGCGCGGAC
>JBBSIT010000135.1:0-8420 GCA_038231995.1 Acetobacterales bacterium
GCCAACCCCCAACGCCGCCGTATCGCGCCGACAGCATGCCACCCCCGACGTGGCAACGATCCCGCACGCCCGCACAACCATCACGCGAGAAACGCCTGTCTCTGCCCGGGGATCGCTCCGGGCTGATGAATAATGGCGGCTAAACCGCGTCCAGTTTGAAAACCATGGTCCTGTCCGCCTCTGGCCAGAGAAGGTGACTGCGATGCCGTGCCCCTGATCACAGGGGCGGGACTATGATTTCCAAACTGGACGGGGTTTAGATAAGGATGGAGCACAAGGAGACACGCCATGGCCCGGCCTGTTGACGCCGTGATCGCGCAGGCGCGCGAGTTCCTGGGGGAGCGCATCACCACCAACGCAGCACTTCGCGAGCAGCACAGCCACGGGGAGGACTCGCACCCGCGCGTCCAGCCGGACGCGGTGGCGTTCCTGGAAACCGGCGAGGAGGTGGCCCGGCTGCTCGGGTTGTGCCACCAGCACGCGGTGCCCGTGGTGCCGTTCGGGGCGGGGACGTCGCTGGAGGGGCACGTGACGCCGGTGCGGGGCGGGATCAGCCTCAACCTCGCGCGAATGACGCGGGTGATCGAGGTGAATGCGGCGGACATGGACTGCCGGGTCGAGGCGGGCGTGACCCGGCAGCAACTGAACGACTTCCTGCGCGACCAGGGGCTGTTCTTCCCGGTCGATCCCGGCAGCGAGTGCACCATCGGCGGCATGTGCGCCACAAGGGCGAGCGGCACGGCGGCGGTGCACTACGGCACGATCCGCGAGAACGTGCTGGGGCTGAGCGTGGCGCTGCCGGACGGGCGGCTGATCCGCACGGGCGGGCGGGTGCGCAAGAGCTCGACGGGCTACGACCTGACGCGGCTGATGATCGGCAGCGAGGGGACCTTGGGCGTCATCACCGAGGTGCAGTTGCGGCTGCACGGCATCCCCGAGGCGATCAGCGCGGCGGTGTGCCAGTTCGACACGCTGGCGGGCGCGGTGGGCAGCGTGCTGGACGTGCTGGCGGCCGGCATCCCGATCGCGCGGATCGAGCTGCTGGACGACGTGCAGATCGGGGCGTCGATCGCCTACTCGAAGCTCGAGGGGCTGACGGCGAGCCCGACGCTGTTCCTGGAGTTCCACGGCACGGCGGCCGGGGTGGCGGAGCAGGCGACGCTGGCAGAGGGGATCACGGCGGAGCATGGGGCGCGCGGCTTCCAGTGGGCGACCGACGCCGAGGCGCGCGGGCGGCTGTGGAAGGCGCGGCATGACGCCTACTGGGCGGCGCTGGCGCTGCAGCCGGGGCATCAGGGAGTGACGACCGACGCGATCGTGCCGATCTCGCGGCTCGTCGAGCTGGTGCTGGGCGCGAAGGAGGACATCGCGGTGAGCGGGCTGACGGCGCCGATCGTCGGGCACGTGGGGGACGGCAACTTCCATACCGTGATCCTGGTGCCGCCGGAGCCGGACGGGCTGGAGCGGGCTTGGGCGCTCGACCGGCTGATCGTGGCGCGGGCGCTGTCCCTCGGCGGCAGCTGCAGTGGGGAGCACGGGGTCGGCATCGGCAAGCGGGAGTTCCTGGATGCGGAGCATGGGGCGGAGACGCTCGCGGTGATGCGCAGCATCAAGACGGCGCTCGACCCGCGGGGGATCATGAACCCGGGCAAGCTGTTCCTGAATTAGCCGTGGCGAATGACCCGGCGACGGTGGGCAAGCGGCTGGGCGAGCGGCCCAGCATTCACCGGACCGCCAGCGTGCGGGACACGACGTTCGGCCGGTGGTGCGAGGTGGGCGCGCGCAGCCGGGTCGCGGAGAGCAGTTTCGGCGACTACAGCTACGTGGTGAGCGACAGCGATATCCATTACTCGACGCTGGGCAAGTTCTGCTCCGTCGCGGCCCATGTGCGGCTGAACCCGGGCAACCATCCGCTGGAGCGGGTGGCGCTGAACCACTTCACCTATCGCAGCAGCGCGTATGGGCTGGGGCCGGACGATGCGGCGTTCTTCGAGTGGCGCCGGGCGTCGCGGGTGGTGCTAGGGCATGATGTCTGGATCGGGCACGGCGCCGTGGTGCTGCCCGGCGTCAGCATCGGCACGGGAGCGGCGGTGGGCACCGGGTCGATCGTGACGAA
Source organism: Acetobacterales bacterium (assembly GCA_038231995.1). Taxonomy (GTDB): domain Bacteria; phylum Pseudomonadota; class Alphaproteobacteria; order Acetobacterales; family Acetobacteraceae; genus JBBSIT01. The sequence goes on from JBBSIT010000135.1 coordinate 2,117, forward strand.
GGATGCGGCTCCCTTCGCGGTGGTGGCGGGCAACCCGGCGCGGGTGCTGCGGTATCGGTTCGAGGAGGGCGTGATCGCGGCGCTGCTGCGGATCGCGTGGTGGGACTGGCCGCATGAGCGGCTGGGGACGGCGATGGCGGACTTCCGGGGGATGGGGGCGGAGGCGTTCTGCGGGAAGTATGGGGCCGATCAGTAGCCGAGCTCGCGGCCGTGCCGGACGGCCAGGATCACGACCTCCCGGCCGTCGAAGCGATACAGGGCGAGGTATCCGCCGGCGCCGAAACCGATCGGCCATTCCCGGAACTCAGGCGCCATCTCCTCGACGGGGCGGCCTGCTTCGGGGTGATCGCTCAGCATCTTGATGCCCTGCCGGATCGTTGACACGGCGCGCTTGGCCGCGTCCTGATTCTTTGTGGCGAGAAAGCTGTGCAGCCGGGCGATATCCCACAGCGCGGCCGGCGACCAGATCAGCCGTGGCACGCGGGGGCGTCGGCGTCCTCGCCGGCTTCCAGCCTGGCGAGCCAGGCATCAGCGTCCTCGGCCGTCACGTGCTGTCCTGTGGCCTGGTACTCGTTCCACGCCGCCAGCGCGTCTTGCCGCAAACGCTCCCTTGCCTCCTCGCGGGCGACATACTGCTCGATTGCTTCGCGCATCAGCCAGTGCGCGGACCGCCGTCGCGCGGCCGCGAGCCGCTGCACGCGGGCCTTGGTGTCAGTGTTGAGTTTCACGGTTGTCGAAGGGGTCGGCATTGGGCGGCCCTGGGTGTTACCTTGGAGCACTGTAGCACGATCGGAGGGCTGAAAGCGACGCACATGCGTCAGCCGAGGTCGCCGATCGCGCAGTCCAGTGAGGGTTGCCGGAAGCCGGTCACGATCCAGCCGTCCCGCCGCGGGTCCCATGCCGCGAGGAACGTGTAGAGGCAGTTGGTTACGGTCTGGGTACCGCCGACGAACTGCGTCCGCGTGGTCCGGCGCCCTCTCCTGTCCTTGTCCGTCGTCGTCACCGTCGAGGCCGGGGTGATGTCGACCGAGACCTTGCTCCATTGGAACGCGCGGGTCCCGCCGCCGAGGTCAACCTCGTTCGCAGGCGGACCATACGCCAGTTCCACGGCGCGGATGTCCTGCCCGACATAGCCGCGCATCGTGTCCGCCGCGCACCCGGCCAACAGGATCACGAGGGCGCAGACCGCGAGAGAAGCCTTCATCTCACCCCACTCCTGGCCAGCTGGACGTTGCGCCCGCGCCATCGGGCGGCGGCGATCAGGCCGAGCAGCCCTGCACCGATCGCTGATGCGCTGCCCGGCTCGGGCACGAAGGCGATGGCGCTGTCCGCGCCCCTGAGGAAGGCGACGTTGACCGGGTCGGCGAGCGGCGCCCACGCCTCGGCCGCGCCGTAGCCGCACCCGGCGACGGCGGGAGGGCCGCCGTCCGGGCCGGGAGCCGGGCCGTGCGCGACGCCGACGATGAGGTCCTGGTCCGCGACAGCGATGTAGAGCGGGCTGCCGCTGTCGCCCACGCAGCCCAAGCCCTCGAGCGGCAATGGCCCCGGGCCGGCGTGAGGGTTGTCGAAGACGGCCGTGATGGGCGTGCCCGGACCCGCGGTGTCGATCACGTTCTGCGCAGCCAGCCGGCTGTGGGCGCCTTCGAGGTAGTAGCCCAGCGCGCCGCCGTGGGCGTCGGCGCCCGTGTTCAGGCCGGTGTCTTGGAAGCCGTAGCCGGTCATGGTGCCGACCAGGCCCGCCGGGTTGCCGAGCCAGATCTGGGCCGGAGCGACGGTCGTGGCCGGGGCGCTGAGCCTCACCAGGGCGAAGTCGTGGAGCTGGTTCGTGAGCTGATCCTTGCCGCTCAGAGGCTTGTCCTCGCTGGCCGGCACCCAGGCCGGGTTGACGAGGATGGAGGCCACGTTGGTCGGGCCGAGCGTGCCGGGCAGGTCGAGCCCGAAGCCGACCGTGAACTGGCTGGCCGGCCCACTCGTGGCGCAGTGCGCGGCGGTGAGGAACGCGTCGGGGGCGACCAGGGCGCCGGAGCACCGGTCCCCCGTGCCGGGGCCGCCGGCGAGGCCGAGATAGCCCGCCGCCGGCTTGAGGCGCCGCGAGCGGCCGGAGCCGGTCATTGCAAAGCTCGCTTGCTGTGCTGGCTCATGATGGTCGAGTATGGCTGCTCGCGTCGGCAGTCGGAAGAGGCGTCGCTGCCTGCCGATGATCTCAAAGCGCCGTTGAAAGGTGCGACGGCTTCCTTCGGCTGGCGGGCTGTGCTTTGCCGGGAGCCCCCGCCTCCGCCAGCGTCATTCGCACCGCCATCGCCGTGCAGTCCTCGCGCAGCAGGCCGCCCCCCTCGCGGAACCAGACGGCCTGGGCGTTCAGCATCGCGAGCAGGGACAGGGCGAGGGGCTTGGCCTTCTTCGCGGGCAGGCCGGGGGCGGCCTCGGTCAGGGCCAGGACGAAGGCGTAGGCGAGCCAGCGCATGCGGGTGCGGATGGAGGCTTGAAGCGGCGGCGAGAGGCCGGGGAGGAAATAGACGAGGGCGAGATGGCCCATCGGGTTCCTGGCGATAGCGGCCATGTAGGAGATGGCAAGCGCGCGCAGGCGCTCTGAGCCGGGCAGGGCGGCGATCTCGTCGGCGGCCGTTCGTGAGGAGAGAGTCCATGTGGAGGTTGGCGACCTCGTCCAGGATCTTCTCACGGCTGCCGTAACGATACAGGACATTGTGCAGCGGCCGGCCGATCGCGGCGGCGATGTTGGCGGGCGAGGCGGCCTCATATCCGGACTCGGTCATGAGGCGCAGGGCGGCAGCGCGGATTTCCGCCCGCCTTGCCTCGCAATCTGCGCCGAGCTTTCCTGCCATGCTGGGTCCTTTCCGTTGCCGGGCGGGACCGTCGGTTTGATTATCGTCCTATGTCAACAGGCATTTGTCGTCGGAAGCCGGCGGCAGGCGCGAGGCTTGCCGCCGGCGCCGGGTCAGGCGGCGAGGCGGCCGGAGGTTTTGGCGACGTGGGTGGCGATGGCGTCCATCAGGGGCGGGGAGAGGCAGTCGTACGGCTCCAGCTTGAGGTCCTTGAGGCGGCTGCGGACGGCGTCCATGCGCGCCGGGTCGTAGCCGGTCTCGATGATGGAGGAGACGAAGGCGGCGAAGGTGGGCGCGGCCCAGCCGGGTTCGGTCGACAGCTCGGGGTGCACGAAGTCGAGGCCGTAGAACGGGTGGGCCTTGTTCTCGATGCGGCCGAACATGTGGGTGCCGCAGGCCTTGCAGGCGTGGCGCTGGACGGTGGCGGCCGGGTCCACGACGGCGAGCTTCTCGGCGTGCTCGGTGACGCTGAGATTGTCGCGCGGGACGACGGCGATGACGGAGAACACGGCGCCGGCGGGCTTCCAGCACTTGGAGCAGCCGCAGGCGTGGTTATGGGCGACCTGGCCCTTGATCTGGACCTTCACCTTGTCCTGCGGGCAGTGGCACTGGAGGGTGCCGCCGGCGAAGTTCTCCGCGCCGGGCTTGACGCCGTGGTCCACGGAGGGGTGGATGGTGACTGCTTCGGACATCGTCTTCTCCCGTTAGTGTTGCGGGAGCGTAGTGGAGGGGGGCTGGGCGGGTCAACTGGGTGGGGTGGGGCGCCCCGCTTTGCTATATTATAACGCTGCTTGGCGGCTAGTCGCCCAGGTCCGGTTCCTTGCCTTCGTTCATGACCGCATAGAGCCGGTCCATCTCCGCGTCGAACTCCGCCCACAGCGCCGCTCCCTCGTCGGGCGACAGCGCGTCCTTGCCGAAGCGGAACGCGTTGTCCTCGCGGATGATCGACAGGGTGTCGGGCCACGGCATCGCCTCCGCCGCCTTCACCAGCGCCAGCGTCGCGTGCAGCCGTGCCCGGACCAGGGCTGCCACCTCGTCGCTCGGGCGCTCGGCGGCGCGCGACGGGGCTGCGAACAGGTCGGCTTGCGCGGCGGGCATGTAGCTACAAATAGCATCGCCGCTCCGAGTCGGGCCAGCCTTGGCGAACCCTGCCGGATCGCGCATCCTGCTTTCGTGACCTGGCGCCGCGACAGACTGCCCGAACTCGTGCGCGCGATGGCCGGTCCGCGCCCGAAGCCGAAGGGAGTAGCCCCGGAAGCGCGGCTCCGTTACGGTCTCCGCAGTTGCCTCGCACGGACCTCCGGTCGGCATGTCCAGGAACATCCACGTCGCGACATGGTCGGGGGCGCCGCGAGCGAGCGTCATCTTCGTTCATGGCCTGGGCGGCCATGCCTACGACACCTGGCGAAGGGCGGCCGATGACGGCTCGTTCTGGCCGCTCTGGCTGGCCGAGGATGTCGAGGGGCTGACAGTCGATACCCTGGCGTATGAGGCGGCGCCGTCGAATTGGCTGGGCACGTCGATGGCGCTGCAGGACCGCGCCGTCAACGTGCTCAAAGGCCTGCTCAGCTCGCCAGGCCTCAGGGATGGCCCGGTCGCATTCATCTGCCACAGCCTCGGAGGGCTGATCGTCAAGCAGATGCTGCTCGACCTGGACCGGCAGAAGGGGCGGCGGCCGGAGGCTGCGGCCCTGCTGGACCGCGTGACGCAGGTCATCTTCGTGGCGACCCCTCATACCGGCTCGCGGAAGGGGAGCCTGCTCGATCGGCTGCGCTTCCTGGCGTGGCCGTCGGCGATCGCCAGGACATTGGTGGCCAACGACCCGGCGCTGCGCGCGATCAACGTGAGCTACCGGGGGCTGGCGCAGGAGCGGAACGGCAGCCTTCGCCACCTGGTGCTCTACGAGACCAGGGGCACGCAGGCCGGCATGATCGTCGATGAGGCGAGCGCCGATCCCGGGCTGCCCGGCCGCCCGCCCATCCCGATCGACGCGGACCACATCCGGATCGCCAAACCAGCCGATCGCGGGTCGATGCTGTATGCCCTCGTGCGCGACTTCGTGTCGGAACATCCGCCGCGGCCGGGCCAGGGGACCGGTTGGGTCGCCTGCAAGCTCCCGGTCATAAACTCCGAGCAGTCTTGGAACATCGCCCCCAAGCTCCTGCGCGTCGCCCTGCTCGTCGCTCTCGTCGCGGTAGGGTTCAAAGGCGTACAGGCGATCATCGCGCCTCCGGTGGATCCGGGACGCGTTGAGCAGAAGATCGATGTAGTGCTGGCGCTGACCCAGCAACTGCTCGCCAACAGCGCAACGCAGCCGCTGCCCGGCGCGGAGAGGGCGGTCAGAGAGACCGTCGCCGCCACTGCCCAAGGCGCGGCCGCGGGGGATCAGCGGCTGCAGAACGCGCTCGACTTGCTGAAGGCGAACAAGGTCGCCGAGGCGGAAACCCTGTTCCGGGCGGTCGCCACGGACAAGGCGGCGCGCATCAGGCAGGACAGCAAGGACGCCGCCGCCGCCTACCTCAATCTCGGCGCCATCGCCGGCCTCGGCGATCCGAAGCGGGCGCTCGAGGCCTACAGGAAGGCAATCGAACTCGATGGGGAAGACATCGAGAGCTTGTTACAGGTCGGTTGGCTTGAACTAGAGAGAGGCGGTCTGGACGAAGCCGAACGGCGTTTCCGCCGCGTCCTGATGTTAGCGAAGGGCGACGCACAGAACTTCTATCTTTACTGGGCAAGACTCGGGCTCGGAGACGTAGAGAAGGCCCGCGGCAGCCTGGCAAACGCGAACAGCGATTATCGGCAAGCTGGCGCGATTGCCGACCGGCTGGCCAAGGCCGACCCGGGCAACGCCGGGTGGCAGCGCCATCTGTCCGTGTCCTACGACAAGATCGGCAACGTGCTGGTGGCGCAGGGCACCCTGCCCGAGGCGCTCAAATCCTACCGCGACAGCCTCGCCATCAGGGACCGGCTGGCCAAGGCCGACCCGGGCAACGCCGGGTGGCAGCGCGACCTGTCCGTGTCCTACGACAAGATCGGCGACGTGCTGGTGGCGCAGGGCAACCTGCCCGAGGCGCTCAAATCCTACCGCGACGGGCTCGCCATCGCCGACCGGCTGGCCAAGGCCGACCCGGGCAACGCCGGGTGGCAGCGCGACCTGTCCGTGTCCTACGCCAAGATTGGAGACTCACTCCGAAAGACCGGGGAAACAGCGGACGCGCTGAGCGCGCTCATGCAAGGCCGAAGAATCATTGCGGATCTCACCCAAATGTCTCCGGACAATGCCCAGTGGAAGCAGGATCTTGCTTGGTTCGATGAGCAGATAGCGTAACTGCCCAGGTAGGACCCATCGGACAGCGGCTTGACACGGGACTCGCGGCGTGAGTCAAGCTCTCCCTGTCGCCGTCCCCGGATCCCGAACCCAGTGCCGATGGTTGTGTGCTTCCCACCGCTGCTGCGGCGCC